>NZ_RCVI01000249.1:0-79241 GCF_003667455.1 Micromonospora sp. CV4
GGCCAGCCGGTGGTGGTTCACCCAGATCATCCCGCCGGTGCGGTCGCTGGAGTGCTGGATGGGCGCGGCGGCGGGCCCACCGGCGCATCATCGGCGTCTCCACGTAGCGGTGCAGCAGCCCGGCGAGGAACAGGGTCACCAGCAGGAAGCCGAGCACCACAGCGGGCCCCCGCCAGCCGGTGAAGCCGACACCCCAGTCCCCGCTCCAGCGCAGCACGGTCGTCATCACCAGGACGTGCACCAGGTAGAAGGAGAACGACACCTCCCCCAGCCACACCAGCGGGCGCGACCGCCACGGTGAGCGCCGACCACGCACGTCAGCGTCCGCGGCAGCGGTGATGACCAGCAGGTACGCCACCGCGAGCAGGGTGGTCCACAGCTCGGCGCGGATCCACTGCGCGGCGGCGACCCAGGTGACCATGAAGATCACGCTGGCCCCGGCCAGCCCGGGCCCCCGCCAACTGCCCCGACGCATCAACTCGGCCGCCGCCGCGCCCATCCAGAACTCCAGCGACCGCACCGGCGGGAAGATCTGGGTGAACCACCACCGGCTGGCCTCCGGCACCAGGGTCTGGGCCGGCCAGAGCGCGAGGATCAGCAGCGGCACCGCGACGACCAGCGCCCAGAGCAACGCGGGCCGGGCCCGGCGCAGCAACGGCAGCGCCAACGGCAGGCAGAGGTAGAAGAAGACCTCGCAGGACAGCGACCAGCTCACCGTGTTGACGCTGTAGAACCATCCGGGCCGCGGGTCCCACGCCTGGAGCAGCAGCAGGTTCTCCACCGCGGCGGCCGGGGAGATCGGGTCGGCGAACCAGAGGGCGACCAGCAGCGCGGCTGCCCAGAGCACCAGGTGGTTCGGATAGATCTTGGCGACCCGCCGTCGCCAGAAGTCACGCCGGCGCTGACCGGGCCGGGCCGACCAGACCAGCACGAAGCCGCTGAGGATGAAGAAGAACTGCACCCCGGACAGGCCCAGGGTGAACAGCGCGTCGACCACCGCCCGGTAGTCCGGCTCAGCGATGATCCGCATCGTCCCGGCATGGAAGCCGAACACCAGCAACGCGGCGATCCACCGCAGCCCGGTCAGCGATGGCAGCCGGTTCGCCACGCCAGCGGTCGGAGCGCCACGACCGGCAGCTGCGGGGACGGTCATGTCCGGCCCGCGATCGACGGCCGGCTCCCCAACACGCACGTCTCCTCCGTCGCTCGGCGGACGGCCCGGCGAGCGCGTCCAACGGCGGGCCCGCGGTCCCCGCGCCGCCCCGACCGGGCACCCTACCGGCGGCGGTGGCGCCCGTCACCTCGACGAGGGTGACGCTTGGATTTGTTCCGGCTGGCTTGTGTCCTAATATTCCGGGACCCGGAGGTGACGGCGCGCCCGTCCATCCAGGCCTGGGCGGCGCTGTGCCCGGGCGCCAGCAGACGAGAGGTGGAGCCCGAATGCACCAACGGATCCTGATGCGGGCGAAGAAGGGCCCCTTCGATGTCTACTCCCCCGAGGAGGCGTTCGAAGGCAACTGGATCGGCGAGAACAACGGCAATCTGGTGTTCAGTCACGCCGCGCACAAGATCCTGCGTACCAGCACCGCCGAGATCACCTCGACCGGCTTCAGGGTCGACCCGCGCGACGTCGACCGCATCAACGAGCAGTACGACGTCTACGTCATTCCGCTGGCCAACGCGTTCCGCCGCAGTTACGCGCACCGCATCGAGGCGATGACCAAGCTGGTCGAGCGGTTGAAGATCCCGGTGGTGGTGCTGGGGGTGGGCGTACAGACCAACGTCGCGGGCGACCGGGAGTACCTGCGCCCGATCGACGATGTGGTCAGCCGGTTCGTCCGCGCGGTGCTCAACCGCTCGCACAGCATCGGCGTGCGCGGCGAGATCACCGAGGGCTACCTGCGCACGTTGGGCTTCTCGGCGGTCGACGTGATCGGCTGCCCGTCGATGTTCCTGCACGGCGACACCCTCGGGGTGGAGAAGGGCAAGGCGGCGCTGGAGCCGCAGGACAAGGTCGCCCTGACCGTCTCGCCGTACGTGAAGTCGATGGGGAAGATCATCGCTTCGCACCAGCAGCGCTACCCCAACCTGCGCTACCTCCCGCAGGACCTGAAGACCCTGGGCACCCTGCTCTACGGCGACGCCCCGGAGGACCGGGGGAAGACCAGCACCATCCCGATCCACAGCTCGCACCCGCTGTTCACCGAGGACAAGGTGCGGATGTTCCTCGACCCGTGGACCTGGATGGACTACCTCGCCGGCTTCGACTTCGCCTTCGGCACTCGCATCCACGGCACCATCACCGCGCTGGTCGCCGGCACGCCCGGCTACCTGTTCGCGCACGACTCGCGCACTCTGGAACTGGCCCGCTACTTCGACATCCCGCACCGGGTGATGAAGGACGTGCCCGCCGACGTCGACGCCGCCGACCTCTACGAGGAGGCCGACTACACGGCGATGAACAACGGTCACAAGGCCCGGTACGCCACCATGCTCTCGTTCCTGGCCAAACACGATCTGGGCAACTCGTTCGCCGACGGCGACAGCGCCAGTCGCTTCGACGCGCAGGTCCGGGCCACCACCTTCCCGCCCGCCGTACGCCCGGCCGCCGCCACGTCGACGGAGGAGCTGCTGGCCCGGGTGCAGTGGCTGCGCGACCGCAACGGTGAGCTGCGGGGCGAGATCGCGACGTTGGGGGAGCAGCGGCTGCGGGCCCGGGTCAAGCGGGCCCTGCCCGAGCCGGTGCGCCGGATCCTCAAGCGTTAACCCCGTGCTGGGCCGCTGTTCAGGCGGCCCACGCTCGGGCGCCACGTGAGGTTCCGAGGCCGTCCATCCGCGTCGTCAATGGTGACGAGGTGGTCTTCGAGCCGACGCACGCCCCGCTGCTGAGTATCGTCGTGCCGGTCTACGGCGTCGAGGCGTACCTGTACCAGTGCCTGGAGTCGATCCGGGCCGACATCCCGGCGGGTGAGGCGGATGCGGTCGAGCTGATCGCCGTCGACGACGCCTCCCCCGACGGCTGCCCCGCGATGCTGCGCTCGTATGCCGCGGGTCGGGTCGGCGTGCGCGTGGTGCACCTGACCGACAACGTGGGCCTGGGGCTGGCCCGCAACGCCGGTCTCGACGTGGCCACCGGGCGGTACGTCTGGTTCGTCGACAGCGACGACTGGCTGCCGCCCGGAACGATTGCCGCGGTGCTCGACCGGCTGCGCCAGCACGAGCCGGACGTTCTGATGCTCGACCACCTCCGGGTGCACGAGGACGGCCGGCGCGAGGTCGACGCGAGCAGTCACCTGCTGCGCGGCGTGACCGGCGCGGTCCGCCTCGCCGAGCAGCCGCAGCTGCTGCGGGTGCAGCACACCGCGTGGAACAAGGTCGTCCGCCGCGCGTACCTCGACGAGCTGGAGTTGCGCTTCTACGCGGGTTGGTACGAGGACATCCCGTTCAGCCACCCGCTGCTGATCGGCGCCGAGCGGATCTCCGTGTTGGACCGGGTCTGCTACCTGTACCGCCAGGGCCGGCTCGGCGCCATCACCTCCACCCGCAGCGGCCGGCACTTCGACGCCTTCGACCAGTACGAGCGGCTGATGGAGTGGGTGGGCCGCCGCCACCCTGACGAGCGGCTCCGGGCCGAGCTGTTCCAGCTGATGGTGAACCACTACCTGGTGGTGGCGGGCAACGACGACCGGCTGCATCCGCACCTGCGGCGCGCCTTCTTCCGCCGCGTCGCCCAGCACTACCGCCGCTATCTGCCGGCCGGTGGCTACCCGATGCCGGACGGGGTCGCCGGCCTCAAGCACCGCCTGGTCGGGCGGAACGACTACCTCGCGTACGCGGCGCTGCGCCGGGCCCACCGGGTGGCCGGCCGGGTGCTGGGCGCCCGGACCGGAACGTCGTCCGACGCGCCCGCCGAGAACGCGCCCGCGGACGATCCGGCGCCGTCGAAGCGGCCGCGTGCGCTGGCGGGTCGCGGATGACCGCGCCGCTCCGCCCGGCCGACGACGGCGACCTGCACCGGATGCTGCGCTGGCGCAACCACCCGCAGGTGCGCGCGGTGAGCCTGACCCGGCACGAGATCAGCCTGGTGGAGCACACCGCCTGGTGGGCGCGGGTCCGCGCGGACCCCGATCGGCGGGTGCTGGTGCACCTGCACGAGGGTGCGCCCTCCGGGGTGGTCACCTTCTCCGGCGTCACCTCGCCCGAGCGGGCCCTGACCTGGGGGTTCTACCTGGACATCGCCGGGCTGGACGCGCGGGGCGAGCTGTTGCCGGCGTGGATGTCGTTGGAGCGGGCCGGGATCGCGTACGCCTTCGACGTCCTCGGAGCACGGACGCTCGGCGGCGAGACGCTGGCCACCAACCGGCCGGTGCTGGCCCTGCACCGGCGCTTCGGATTTCGCGTCGTCCGGCAGTACGAGCAGGACGTCGACGGTAGACCGCACCAGGTGGTGTGGACGGAAATGAGCAGAGGAACATGACAATCAAGATCGGACCGCACGCTGTCGGCGCCGGGGAGCGGCCACTCGTGGTCGCGGAGATGTCCGGCAACCACAACGGCAGCCTGGACCGGGCGCTGGCCATCGTGGACGCGGTGGCCGCGAGCGGTGCGCACGCGTTGAAGCTCCAGACGTACCGGCCGGACACCATCACCATCGACGTCGACGCGCCGGCGTTCCGGATCTCCGACGGCCACGACCTGTGGGGCGGTGAGCGTCTCTGGCAGCTCTTCGAGCGGGCTCACACGCCGTACGAGTGGCACGCGCCGATCTTCGAGCGGGCCCACCAGCACGGTCTGACCGTCTTCTCCTCCCCGTTCGACCACACCGCCGTGGAGCTGTTGGAGGAACTGGGCGCGCCGGCGTACAAGATCGCCTCTTCGGAGCTGGTGGACCTGCCGCTGATCCGGCTCGTGGCGAGCACCGGCAAGCCGATGGTCATCTCGACCGGCATGGCCACCATGGCTGAGATCGACGCCGCCGTGCGGGCGGCCCGCGAGGGCGGCGCCGGCGGCATCGTGCTGCTGGCCTGCACCGCGTCCTATCCGGCGCCGCCGCAGGACAGCAACCTGCGTCGGCTGCCCGTGCTGGCCGACGCCTTCGGTGTTCCGGTGGGGCTCTCCGACCACACGCCGGGCATCGGTGTGCCGATCGCCTCGGTGGCGCTCGGCGCCTGCCTGATCGAGAAGCACGTGACGCTGCGCCGGGCCGACGGTGGCGTCGACTCCGACTTCTCGCTGGAGCCGGACGAGCTGGCCGCGCTCACCGTCGAGTCGGAGCGGGCCTTCGCGGCACTGGGCGGCACGACGATCGGACCGACCCCGACCGAGCGGGAGGGACTGCGGTTCCGCCGGTCCCTGTTCGTGGTCGCCGACGTGCGCGCCGGCGACCCGGTCACCGCCGCCAACGTCCGCTCCATCCGGCCGGCGGGCGGGCTCCCCCCGGCCGACCTCGACCGGGTTCTCGGTCGCACCTTCGCCCGCGATGTGCCGCGCGGTACGCCGCTGGCCTGGGACCTGATCTGAGCCCCGACCCACGATGACGGGCCCGGTCCGTCAGGGACCGGGCCCGCGGTGTCGTGGCGGGCGGTCAGCCGTCGACGCTGACCAGCCGGACGAACTCGCGCAGCAGGTCGTAGCCGTCCCAGACCGGGGCGAAGTTGAGCGCCGCACCGAACGGCACGATCCGGTCGATGCCCCGGCCCCCCAGCTCCCGGGCGAACCCGACCAGCTCGGCCGGGTCGAACCCGAAGTGGGTCAGGGTCTGGTCCCGCCGGCGCAGGAACGGCACCAGCTCCGCCAGTTCCGCGATCGTCACGAAGCCGAACGTGCCGGTGCCGAGCCACTCCCGAGGCACCGCGGCCGGCGAGTCCAGCTCCAGCGTCGCCACCAGGTTGTCGGGGAAGGCCATGCGGGACACTCCCCCGTCGGCGGCCAGCCCGTACGACCCGACCCGCTTCTCCACGGCCATCGCCGCGTCCACGTCCGAGCCCCGGTTCCGGGCCGCGACGCCGAGCAACGCGACGAACTCGGCCCGGACGGCGTCCGCGCGCGCGGCGTCGCCGACCAGGAACACCGCCCGGGGCGACGAGCACGCCGCCTGGTCGAACCAGTAGGCGTCGTTGGCGAACTTCGCCACCGCGTCCCGCCGTGCGACGACCGGGGCGGCCTCCCAGCCGGCGATCGACAGCACCGCGAAGGACGACCGGTCCGGGAAGGTGAGGTCGCGGGCCGCCGGAGCCAACGGATGCCGCCGGACCGTCGTCACCGCCCGGTCCCCGCCCCAGATGACCCGGACGTCGCAGTCGGCGCTGAGCCGGGCGGTCACCGCGTCGTCGTGGCCGTAGGTGACCATGCGCTGGGTCCGGGCGACGACCGGGTCCGCCTCGGCGAGGCTGTCGTTCAACACCTCGAGGATCGCGTCGGCGGCCGCCGCCGAGCGGGGGGAGACGCGGACGACGTTGATGTTGCCGGCCAGCGCGGCCAACGCCCAGGAGTAGACGAAGATGGTGTCCACATTGGCCGGAGGGACGTGGAACACCACGCCCCGGGGAAACGCCAGCACCCGCTCGTCGAGGCCGGCGCGCAGCCGCTCCACCCCGCGCAGCAGCTCCCGACGGCGCAGGAAGAAGCCCAGCGAGCCGAGCTCCGGGTGCCGCCGGGCCAGGGCCGGGGTCAGCAGACGGCGTGACACGGCGGTCAGAAAGTCCATGATCCGCTCGTCACCGACCGTCAGCGGCGTCTCCGGTGGCGGTGGCACCACCTCGTCCACCGGCAGCTCCGGCCCCGCCGGGAAGCGCATCCGTACCGTCATGACCGACCTCCGACGTAGGTGTCGCTGCAACCGCGGGCCTCGGCGCGGGGCAGCCGGCCCAGGACGCTGAACCGCTTGCCCGGCCAGTGGCCGTCGTCGACGCCGTGCACCACCCCGAGGTCCTCGGTGAGCAGCACGTTGCCCGGGTACGAGGTGGGCAGGGTGCTCAGCACCTCGATCACGCCCGGGGTGCCGATCGGCGCCTCCCGCCAGGTCACCGGGTCGCGGACGATGACGTCGGCGAAGTCCGGGCAGTAGAGCGAGCCGCCCTCCGGCCCCTCCAGGAAGACGGTGCCGATCTGCTCGACCATTCCGTAGAAGTTGTGGATCCGGGTCAGGCCGGTGTCGGCACCGAGGCGGCGCCGGAACTCGGCGTTGTCCACGGCCTGGTCGACGAGCTTCTTCCAGCCGCCGGAGTGCACCAGGATCCCCTGGGACAGGTCGAGGCCATGGTCGCGGGCCACCTCGTAGAGGTAGCGCCAGACCATGAACGTGAAGCCGAAGACGAGGAACGGCGAGTCCCCGTGCCGGCCGAGGAACTCCTTGAGGGCGGCCACGTCCGGCCGGTCGTCGGCGTCGAGCAGCCAGAGGTGGTCGCGGCCGAAGTTCACCATGCCGAGCGCTCCCGCGCCCCGGGCGGAGTAGGAGCGCCGGTCGCCGACCACCCCGGAGCGGTCCACCACGATCATCGGCAGCCGCCGCGGTCCGAGGACCGTGCCGAGCGTGCGGGCCAGCATCCGGGACTGGGTGGCCGCCGCCGCCCGGTCCAGGTGGATGCGGCTGACCTCGCCGGTGGTGCCGCTGGAGGTGAGCACCCGGATCACCTCGTCGTCGGGCACGCTGGACAGCTTGCGGGTCTTGAACAACCGCACCGGCAGCCAGGGCAGGTCGGCCAGCGTCGCCGGCTCACCGTCCTGGTCGAGGGCGTCCAGGATCCGGGCGTACGGCGGGCAGTGCCGCCGGTGGTGTCCCAGCAGCTCGACCAGCTCGCCGCGCAGCCGTTCCTCCTTCTCCGGCTGGGTGCGGGTGAACACGTCGGTCAGCACTGTTCCTCCAGCGCGCGGTAGTCGGGCTTGCCTGCGGGCGTCAACGGCAGCGCGTCGACACTGCGCACCTGGACGCCGGACGAGTGGGTGCCCAACGCCGCCGCGACCTCGGTGCGGATCCGGGCGATCCGGTCCGCGTCGGCTCCCTCGGCCACCACCACCAACCGGTCCACTCCGGCGATCGCGGCGAGCGGACCGTGGTGGCCGAGCGACCGTTCCACGTCGTCGAGGTTGACCCGGACGCCGAACACCTTGGCGATCCGCTTGATCCGGCCGGTGACGAACAGGAAGCCCTCCGGGTCCAGGCGCCCCAGGTCGCCGGTGGCCAGTGTGCCGCCCAGCTCGTCCGGGCGGGCCAGGTCGGCGGCGCTCTCGGCGTAGCCCATCATCACGTTGGGTCCGCGGTAGACGATCTCGCCCGTCCGGGCCGCCTCGGTGGTCTCGGCGCCGTCGTCGGTACGGATCGACACCGTGCCGCCGGGCACCGGCAGGCCGACCGAGCCGAGTTTGGCCGGCAGCCGGTCGGGCGGCAGGACGGTCATCCGGGCGGTCGCCTCGGTCTGCCCGTACATCACGAAGAACCGGCCCCCGACCTCGGTCATCCGGCCGTGGAAGTCGGTCACCAGGTCGGGATGCAGCCGGCCGCCGGCCTGGGTGAGCGTCCGCAGCCGCTCGTACCGGCCGGGCGCGAAGCGCAGCCGGCGCAGCATCTCGTACTGGTACGGCACGGCGGCGAGCGAGGTGACCCGGTGCCGGTCGACGGCGGACCAGAAGTCGCGGGAGGTGAGGCCGGAGCGTTCCAGCAGCACGGTGGCGCCGGCGTGCAGATGGCTGGTGAGCACCGAGAGCCCGTAGGTGTAGTGCAGCGGCAGGGTGGTGGGCGCCACGTCGTCGCCGTCGAGGCCCAGCGCGATGGCGATCGCCGCCGCGTTGGCCCGCACGGCCGAGCGGGACAGCCGGACCAGCTTGGGGTTGCCGGTCGATCCCGACGTGGTGAGCAGCAGGGCCAGGTCCGGGTGCGGGGCCTGACCGGCGGGCCCGGTACGCCGCCAGGCCAGGCCCGGCCCGACCGCCGTCGCCTGGTAACCGTCCGGCGGCGTGGGGTGCGTCAGCAGCAGGGCGGGGCGGAACCGGTCGACCAGGTCCCGCAGCGTGGCGGCGGGGATCTGCGGATCGAGCAGCGCCACCGGGCGGCCGGCCTGCCAGGCGGCGAGGACGGCCACCACGGCGTCGATGTCGGCGGGCACGGTGGCGAAGACGACGCCCGGGGGTTCCCGGTCGAGCGACGCCGCGAGGTCGGCGACCCGGGCGGCGAGATCCGGGCCACCCAGGTGCCGTCCGGTGCCCGCGTCCACCAGTCGGGCGTCGGCGTGCAGCAGGTCACTCACAGCGTCAACCCGCCGTCCACGCCGACCACCTGGCCGGTCACGAAGGCCGCGGCCGGCGAGAGCAGGAACGCGACCACCTCGGCGACCTCGGCCGGCTCGCCGAGCCGGCGCAGCGGGGTGGCGGCGGCGCGGGCCTGCCGGCCCGCGTCGTCCAGATCGGCGAGCAGGTCGGTACGGATGAAGCCGGGCGCGACCGCGTTGACCCGGATGCCGGCGGGGCCGAGTTCCTTCGCCGCGGCCCGGGTCAGCCCCTCGACCGCGGCCTTGCTGGCCGCGTAGACCGTCTGGCCGGCGGCCCCGGCCGAGCCGACCAGGGAGGCGGTAAGCACCACCGCGGGGCGCTCGCCCCGGCGTAGCAGGCGAACTCCCTGCTGGAGGGTGTGCGCCGCGCCGGCGGCGTTGACCGCGAACAGCCGGGTCACGGTCTCGTCCGACACCCCGCCCAGCAGCCCCGCTGCGTGCGTGCCGGCGTTGACGACCAGGGCGTCCAGGCCGCGCCACCGCTCGAACAGGACGCGGGTCAGGGCGCGGATCTGGTCGGGGTCGGCCACGTCGCCGTGCACCGCCAGGTGCGGCCCACCGGGCAGGGTGGCGACCACCTCGTCGGCGGCGCCGGGCGACTGGCCGTGCACGGCGACCACGCAGCCCTGCTCGGCGAGCCGCCGGGCCACGGCCAGACCGATGCCCCGGGTGGATCCGGTGACCAGCACCCGGCGGGCCGGCGGATCAGTCGGTGAGGAGAACGACACCGTGCTTCTCCAGGATTTGGCGAGCGCGGTCGAAGGAACTGAGATCAATAACCTCGTCGGTGTCCAACATGACGCCGAACTCATCCTCGATCGCGGCCACCAGGGACATGTGCGCGAGCGAGTCCCACTTCTCAATTCCGCGGTATTCGAGGCTGTCCACGGCGGCGTTGTCGGGCAGTTCCAACGCCGTGCGGAAGACGACTCTCAGTCGCTGCAGTTCCACTGGTCTTTCCTCCGTAACGGGTACGCACGACTGGCGTGCCGGCCGAGTGTAGCCGAGGTTCTAAGCTGCTCCATCGGGCCCCGAATGAGCGAAAAGTGTTTGCCTGCAAGGCATTCCGCATTCACTTCCCACGTGGCATCAGTTCACCGGGGTGCGCCGGGCTGTTAACCCGCCGGGTCTAGCGTCTCGATCCGGTCGGTCAGCCGAAGGCCACCGCGGAAACAACCACGACCATGGGAGCACCAATTGAGTGAGTTGAATGGGTCTTCCATTCTCATCACCGGGGGAACGGGTTCCTTCGGCAGGACCTTCCTCCGGCACGTCCTCGCCGAGGCCGACCCGGCCCGGGTCGTGGTGTTCTCCCGCGACGAGCTCAAGCAGTACGAGCTGCGCCAGCAGCTCGGTGACGACCCCCGGCTGCGCTGGTTCATCGGCGACATCCGGGACCGGCACCGGCTGACCCGGGCGATGCACGGGGTGGACCACGTCGTGCACGCCGCGGCCCTGAAGCAGGTGGACACCGCGGAGTACAACCCGTCGGAGTACATCGCCACCAACATCACCGGCTCCCAGCACGTCGTCGACGCGGCGATCGAGGCCGGCGTCAAGAAGGTCATCGCGCTGTCGACCGACAAGGCGTCCAGCCCGATCAACCTGTACGGCGCGACGAAGCTCGTCGGCGACAAGCTCTTCGTCTCGGCCAACCACTACGCCGCCCACCACCCGACCCGGTTCGCCGTGGTGCGCTACGGCAACGTCGTGGGCAGCCGGGGCTCGGTGGTCCCGCTGTTCCGCCGGCTCGCCGCCGAGGGCAAGAGCCTGCCGGTCACCGACAAGCGGATGACCCGCTTCTGGATCACCCTGGACCAGGCCGTCCAGTTCGTCATGGACTCGTTCGACCGGATGCAGGGCGGCGAGCTGTACGTGCCCCGGATCCCCAGCATGCGGATCCTCGACCTGGTCGAGGCGGTCGCCCCGGACGCCACCACGCACGAGATCGGCATCCGCCCCGGCGAGAAGCTGCACGAGGAGATGATCGCGCCGGACGACAGCCGCCGGACGGTGCGCACCGCGGACCGGTACATCGTCCAGCCGACCATCGCCGGCTGGGGCTACCAGCCGCCGGTCGACTGCGAGCCGGTGTCGGACGGCTTCGCGTACCAGTCGGACACCAACGACGAGTGGCTCAGCGTCGAGCAGTTGCGCGACATGCTCGGCCTCACCAAGTGATGGCGATGCTCCCCTACGGCCGGCACTCGGTCAGCGAGGACGACGTCGCCGCCGTCGCCGAGGTGCTGCGCGGTGACTGGCTCACCACCGGCCCGCAGGTCGACGGGTTCGAGGCGGACCTGGCGAAGGTGGCAGGTGGCGCCGGCTGCGCGGCGGTCTCCAACGGCACCGCCGCGCTGCACGTGGCGTACGCGGCGGCCGGCGTCGGCCCGGGCGACGAGGTGGTCGTACCGCCGATGACCTTCGTGGCCACCGCGAGCAGCGCCGCGCTGCTCGGCGCGAAGATCGTCTTCGCGGACGTCGAGGAGGAGACCTTCACCCTCGACCCGGCCGCGGCGGCCGCCGCGACGACGTCGCGCACCAGGGTCGTCTCGGCTGTGGACTACGCCGGCCACCCGGCCGACTACGACGCGCTGCGGACCGCGCTGAGCGGCTCGGACGCGGTGCTGCTGGCCGACGCCGCGCACTCCGTCGGGGCCACCTACCGGGGCCGGCCGGTCGGCTCGCTCGCCGACGTGACCACCTTCTCGTTTTTCCCGACCAAGCACCTCACCACCGGAGAGGGTGGCGCGGTCGCCAGCACCGACGCGGAGCTGCTCAAGCGGGCCCGCCGGTTCCGCAACATCGGCCTGGTACGCGAGCGCGACGAGCAGCGCTGGCCGGACGAGGGCGGCTGGCACCAGGAGGTGCACGAGTTCGGGCTGAACTACCGCCTGCCGGACGTGCTCTGCGCCCTCGGTCGCAGCCAGCTGCGCCAGCTCGACGGCTTCCTCGCCCGGCGGGCCGAGCTGGTCGCCCGCTACAACGAGGCGCTGGCCGACCTGGACGGGGTGCGGCTGCCGGTGCGGCGGTCGTGGGCCGAACCGGCCTGGCACCTCTACCCGATCCGGGTGCTCGACGGTCGCCGCCGCGAGGTGTACGACGCGATGCGCGCCGCCGGCATCGGCGTGCAGGTCAACTACATCCCCGTGCACTGGCACCCGGTCTTCGCCGACCTCGGCTACCGGCGCGGATCCTGCCCGGTCGCCGAGTCGTTCTACCGTCAGCAACTCTCGCTGCCGCTCTACCCGACGATGAGCGACGCCGACCAGGACCGCGTCATTGACGCGCTCGCTGCGGCGCTGCGGGGCCGCCCGGCTCGGCCGGTCGCCGCCTGATGGGACGCTGATGCACCACGCCAACCACTTCTACGGCCACGCCCACGTGCTGGCCCGCTACGCCGGGCTGGGCGACGGCCACCCGCCGCGGATCAACGGGTACGTCCAGCACGGCTGGAACATCGGCGACGGGCTGGCCCCCGGCCACCCGTACGCCGAGGGCACGCCCAGCCTGCTCTGGTCGGAGCAGACCCGGCGGCGGGCCTGGTCGGTCGGCCGGCGCAACGTCGTCGTCATCGGCGCGCCGTTCGCGTACCTGCTGGCCCTGCGTCCCGAGGACCCGCCGGAGTCGGAGCGGCAGGGCACCATCTGGTATCCGTTCCACGGCTGGGAGGGTCAGCACGTCCGCGGCGACCACCGGGAGCTCATCGCCCGGATCCGCGACACCGAGCCGGGCCCGGTGACCGTCTGCCTCTACTGGCACGAGTACGGCATGCGGCGGGTGCGCCGGCTCTACGAGAACGCCGGCTTCCGCGTGATCTGCCACGGCTACCGCGGGCACTGGTGGAAGGACACCGACCGGCTCTTCCTCGACAAGCAGCTCACCGAGCTGCGCCGGCACCGCCGGGTGGCGTCGAACCGGCTGACCAGCGCGATCTTCTACGGCATCGCCGCCGGCTGTGAACCGGCGGTGTACGGCGACCCGATGGTGCTCGCGGACGAGGATCCGACCTTCGGCGGGACCGCCCGGATCCGCCGCCAGTGGCCGGAGCTGCACGGCGAGTCGGTGGACCTGCCGACCGCCGTCGCGATCGCCCGCGCCGAACTGGGCACCGACCACCGCTGCACGCCGGCCGAGCTGCGCGAGCTGCTCGGGTGGGCGAACCTCCAGGAGGAACGAGTTGACCACTGAGACGGCACCCACCGACCGGATCGTGCTGCCGGGCGGGGAGATGCTGGCCTGGTCCGACCTGCCGGAGCAGCGCCCCGCCGACGGTGTGACCCTGGCCGCGCTGGCGGCGCGGATCGTGCCGGCCGGCGCCCGGGTTCTCCTGGCCGGGCCGCACGATCCGGCGGTGCTCGACCGGCTCGCGCACGCCCAGGTGACGTGCCTGCTGCGCAGCTACCCGGACGGGGTGGCGCTGGCCGCGCGTACCGCCCGGGTGGTGGTGGGCGGGCCGGCCGGACTGCCGGAGGACGAGCGGTTCGACGTGGTCATCGCCGGCGCCGGCCTCGACCCGGTGGAGTCGGTGGAGGGTGCCCGGCTGGGCTGGGGCGGCGTGCTGGGCCGGCTGGCCGTCGCGTTGGCCCCCGGCGGCACCCTGCTGCTGCGGGTGGACAACCCGCTCGGGCTGCACCGGCTGGTCGACACCGCCCCCTGGTACGCCCGACGCGACGACGCCGCCTGGACCATCGGCGGGGTCCTGGACTCCGACCACCCCGCGAACCGGGAGCAGGTGCGCGCCCGGCTGATCGACGCCGGGCTGCAGCCGGGCGTCTGCTTCGCCGCCTACCCCAACGCGGGGGCGCCGACCGCGCTGCTCGACGCCGACCAGCTCGACCGGTGGACCACCGCCGGGTTCTTCGACGCGGTCCTGCACGACGCCTGCATCGAGGGCTTCGCCGCAGCGCCGGTGCTCCAGGACCCCGCCCGGCTGGCCGTGGAAGCGCTGCACGCCGGGCACGGCGCCGCGCTGGCCCCGAGCTGGCTGGTGCTGGCCCGCAGGGCCCCGGCACCCGGCGCCGCCCCGGCCCTCGGGTCGCCGGACGACCTTCCGGTGGCGTTGCTCCAGACCGGACCGCCCGGCTCCGACGTGGTGGAGGTGGTCGACGGGCCGGACGGCTGGCGGTGGCGGGCCACCCCCGGCGCCGACCGCACCGGCACGGCCGCCGCGCCGTTCGCCAGCCGGAAGGCGGCGTACCGGGACCCGTCCGCGCTGATCGGGCAACCGGTGCCCGACGGGCGACTGCTGCGCACCCTGCTGATCGACGGCGCCCTGCGGCGCGACCTGGACACGCTGCGGACGCTGCTGCGCGGGTACGCGGAGTGGCTCGCGGGGCAGGCCGGTGACGACGGCCGGATCGCCGGCGCCGCGGCGCTGGCCGGCGCCGACAACGTGGTGGTCTCCGCCGGCCGGTACGCCGTGCTCGATCCCAGTTGGCGGGCCACCGAGCCGCTCCACCGCGACGTGGTGCTCGCCCGGGGTCTGTGGCGGTTCGCCGCCGCGCTGCTCACCGGCGGGTACGCCCACCCCTGGTCCTCCACGCTGGACGTCGCGGGACTGACCGTGGTGCTGAGCGGCCTCGCCGGGCACGACCTCGACCGGGCGACGGTGTCGGCCGCGGTGGAGGCGGAGGCGGCGGTCACCGCCGCGCTCCGGGGGCTGGACGCCGACGGGCGGGTCACCCTCGTCGGCGAGCTGCGGTCGATCGAGCCGACCGACCCGCCGGCCGGGCCCCGCGACTACCAGCAGATGCGCGAGGCGTGGCTGCGCCAGCGTGAAGAGCTGACCCGGATGTCCGCGGCGCTGAAGTGGACCGAGGACCTGCTCACCTCGCGGGAGCGGGCGCTGCGCCGGGCCGACGCGACCATCAACCTGCTAAGCGGATCGCTGAGCTACCGGGTCGGACGGCTGGCCCTCACCCCGGCCCGGCTGGCCCGGCGTGGGGCCCGCGCGGCCAAGCGGCGGGCCCGCAAGGCGCTGGCGCCGAAGCAGCAGGAGCAGCAGTGAGCGGCCGTGGTGGGACCGGACGGAGGCATCGGTGACGCGGATCGTCGGGATCGTGCAGGCCCGGATGGGCTCGTCCCGGTTGCCGGGCAAGGTGCTGCGACCGCTCGCCGGCCGCAGTGTGCTGGGCCGGGTGGTCCGGGCCGCCCGGGACAGCGGGGTGCTCGCCGACCTGGTGGTGGCGACCAGCACGGACACGGTCGACGACGCGGTGGCCGCCGAGTGCGACCGGCTCGATGTGCCGTGCCACCGCGGCCCGGTCGACGACGTGCTGAGCCGGTTCATCGGCGCGCTGGACGCGCACCCCGGTGACGCGGTCATGCGGTTCACCGCCGACTGCCCGCTGCTCGACCCGGAGATCATCACTCTGGTGGCCTCGGTCTACCGGGCGGTCCCCGGGCTGGACTACGCGAGCACGTCGATCGCGCGCACACTGCCGCGCGGGCTGGACGTCGAGATCATCCGAGCGGACGCGCTGCGGACGCTGGACCGGCTCGCCACCGAGCACCACCGGGTGCACGTCACCTCGTACGCGTACACCCACCCGGAGCTGTTCCGGGTGCTCGGGGTGACGCTCACACCGGACCGGTCCGGGCTCCGGCTCACCCTCGACACCGAGCAGGACTGGACGCTGGTACGCGCGGTGGCCGACCATTTCGGCGACGTCAGCGTGCCGCTGGCCAAGCTCGCCGACTGGCTCGACGGGCAGCCGGCGCTGCGCGCGCTCAACGCCGGCGTACGGCAGAAGCCGCTGGAGGAGTCCTGAGCACGTTACGCGTCGGGTTGCGCTGCGACGCCGGGCCGCGGCGCGGCGTCGGCCACCTGGTCCGCTCGCTGGCGTTGGGCGAGGAGTTCCTGGCCCGCGGCAGCCGCGTCGAGATGTTCGGCGCCGTCGAGGGGGTGGGCTGGGCCGCCGCACAGCTCGCGGCGCGGGGCATCCCGCTGCACCCGGGTCCGCCGACCGTCGCCGAGCTGGTCGAGACGGCCCGCCGGCACCAGCTCGACGTCATGGTGGTCGACTCCTACGAGCTCGAACCGGCCGCGGCGGGCGCGCTGCGCGCGGCGGGCGTGCTGACCCTCGCCGTGGTCGACGGCGACACCCGGGGTCAGGACGCCGACCTGTACCTCGACCAGAACTTCGGCACGGAGATCGCCGCGCCGGCGCAGCGGCTGCTCGCCGGCGTCCGGTACGCGCTGCTGCGGGACTCGGTGGTGGCGGCCCGGCCGCCGGCGCCGCGGACCGCGACGCCGGTGAGCCGGCCCCGGGTGCTGGCCTTCTTCGGTGGCACCGACGCGGTCGGCGCCGCACCCGTGCTCGCCAGGGTGCTGCTGTCCACCGGACACCCGATGGACCTCACCGTCGTGGTGGGCCGGCCCGAGGTGGAGGCGGAGCTGGCGGCCGTGACGACCGGGCGGGGGCAGTCGCTGCGCCCGGTGCCGCCCACCGACGAGCTGCCGGCCCTGATCGGGGCGGCGGACCTGGTGGTCAGCGCCGCCGGCACCTCCACCTGGGAGCTGTGCTGCCTCGGTGCGCCCGCCGCGCTGGTCTGCGTGGTGGACAACCAGCGCGAGTCGTACCGCCGGGTGGTCGAGCACGGGCTGGTCGCCGGCCTCGGCGAGCTGCCGGAGCTGGCCGCCAGCGGGCTGGCCGGGCGGGCCGCCCGGGCGGCCGCCGCGCGGACCCTGACCGGATTGCTCGCCTCCCCGGCCCGCCGTGCGGCCCTCTCCGCCCGGGCGTGGTCCACGGTGGACGGGCTCGGCCGGCGGCGGGTGGCCGACGCCGTGCTGGAGGCCCGCACCGCCGCACCGGCCTGACCCGCACCGGCCGACCCGCACCGGGTCAGCGCAGCAGTTCGAGGGTCACCCGTGAGCGCAGCTCCGGACGCTCGGCGAGCAGCCGCTCGACCACCGCGGCGGGCTCCGGCCCGGTGGCCAGGAAACGGATCGGCCGCCGCTCCCGCTCGACCACCGCCGCGGCGCGGGCCGGCTCGGCCAGCGGCAGGTTGTAGAACGCCGGCGCGGACGCGCCGTGGGTGCCCTGCAACGTGGCGAGGAAGAGCGTCTCCAGGTAGCCCTCGCGCCGGTGGTCGCTGACCACGACGGTCACCTGGCCGTCGCGTACCGGCGCCTGGGGCAGTGCGCGGGCCGTCACGTCGGCCTGCCGGGGCCGCTCCAGCAGCCCCGACCACCAGGCGGCCGACCAGGTGGTGCTGCGCGGGCCGAACGGCTGGGCGAAGATCCCACCCCCGCGCGGCAGACCGGCGATCCCCGCCGTCGCGGCCACCAGGCAGAGCGCGACGAGCACCCGGGCGAGGACGACCGGGGCGGAGCCGGACCGACGGGCCGCCGCGGCGCGCGCCGGCAGCGGCCGCAGCAGCAGCACCGCCCCCGCGCCGATGAGCAGGACGACCAGCAGCAGGTGCAGGGTCTTGCCGTAGTAGTAACGCGGGTCGAGGCCGAGCACCCGGAAGTAGACGAGGAACCCGACGGCGAAGGCCAGCGCCGCGGCCAGCGCGCCGGCGTACCGGCGCCACACCGGCAACCGCAGCCCGCCGGCGAACAACCCGGCGCCGATCACCGCGGTCAGCGCCAGGTAGGCGTCGTAGCGCGGAAACACCCCGCCACCGGTGGCGACGTTGTCGACCTGGTCGGTGAAGAGGAGGCCGGCCACGCTGGGCAGCGGGGTGAGCACGGCGGTGACCACCGCGACCGTGGCGAGCAGCCAGGGTCGCCGGCGCACCGCCCGCCGGTGCCGGACCAGCCAGGCCAGCACCAGCACGCCGACCACCGGCAGGAACATCAGGTACGCGAAGCCCACCCCGACGCAGAGCGCCCCGAGCAGGCAGAGCTGGGTGCCGGTGCGGGCCACCGGCCGGCAGACCAGCGCGATGAGGACCGCGGTGAGCGCCAGGCCGAGGCTCTCGCCCGGGTAGCCGTAGACCACGAACCGGGTGAGCTCGGAGCCGAGGGCGAGCGCGGTGACCACGCCGGCCAGGACGAACGCGCGGACCGGGTCCAGCAGCCGTCCGGCGATCCGGCCGGCGGCCCAGACCACGGCCAGCACCAGCAGCGCGTACGCGGAGATCGCCCAACCCAGGTAGTGGTCGAGGGTGCTCGCCGGTCCGCCGGCCGCGGTCGACGAGCGCAGGAAGGTGTCCAGCAGCGCGGCCGTGACGTGGAAGCCCTGCGGGTAGTAGACCATCGCCTCCGGTGCGATCCGGGCCGCGGCGTCGGGGTCGGCGAACAGGTAGCCGCCCACCGCCCGGATTCCCTCGACGGCCGCCAGGTGCCGGCTGTTGTCCTCGCCGATCATGGCGTACGCCAGCCGGCCGGTCAGACCGTCGGCGCGCAGGTAGGGCCACGCCAGCGCCAGCCCGGACAGCACCGCGGCGGCCACCGGCGCCAGGTCGGCCGGGACCGGCCGGGGAAGGCGCGGCCGGCGGCCGGTGAGCAGGCCGAGCCCGAGCAGCGCGGTCAGGGCCGAGCCGGCGACCGGCACCGGGTGCAGGCCCCACGGCCAGAACGAGAAGAGCAGCGCCGCGGCGCAGACCGCGCCGGCCAGCAACGCCACGGCCAGCACCAGCCGGTCGAGCAGGGTACGCCCGACGCGCAGCAACCCGGCCGTCAGCAGCAGCACCAGCGGCGGCAGCAGCCCGGCGAGCCCGAGGGCGTACGCCAGCACCGGGACGACCCACGCGGCGGCGAGCCCCGCCGCGACCAGAAGCGCCCGCCGGCCGGCCACAACCGGTGGCGGCTCCACCGGCGGAGCCGTCGATCGGGGCGCCACCGACAGGTTGGTGGAGCTGCTCTGCACTGGTCGTCTCCTCGCGCACCGCCCGCCCGGGCCGGGCGGAGCCGCCTCACGCTAGGGCCGCCCCGACGATGTCCGGCGACACCGACATGTGCGGCAGGTAACCAGCGGGCGAAAAGACGCCCCGGTCGTACACCTGTACCAACACGGCGGGTAGGGTGAGCGTGTGTCCGGGCCCGCCTACCAGCCGTCGATGCTGGATCTCGCCGCCGCGGAGCCGACGCTCGGCCCGCTGGCCGGGCGACTACGCCGGCGAGAACTCTCCCGGGGCGCCTGGGTGGACCACCTGCCCGGCTGGGTCGCCGGCTCGGACGCGGTCTTCGACACCCTGCTGCACGACGTGCCCTGGCGGGGCGAACGGCGGACGATGTACGACACCGAGGTCGAGGTGCCCCGCCTGCTCTCCTGGTACGGGCCGGACCGGCCACTGCCACACCCGCTGCTGACCGAGGCGCGCACCGCGCTCACCCGGCACTACACCCCCGAGCTGGGCGAGCCGTTCGTCACCGCCGGCATGTGCCTCTACCGCTCGGGGCGGGACAGCGTCGCCTGGCACGGCGACACCCATGGCCGCTCCGCGCACACCGACACGATGGTCGCCATCGTCTCCTTCGGCGCACCGCGGCCGCTGCTGCTGCGCCCGCGCGGCGGGGGCGCGAGCCTGCGGTTCCCACTCGGGCACGGCGACCTGGTGGTGATGGGCGGCTCCTGCCAGCGCACCTGGGAGCACGCGATCCCGAAGACCGCCCGGCCCGTCGGCCCCCGGGTCAGCGTCCAGTTCCGGCCCGCCGGCGTCGCCTGAGGCGCGCTGCGCCGGCGCACGAGGGGCAGGCCGAACGGGTCGGCGAGTTCGTCCGCTCGACCGCTCCGCCCGGCCGTTCGGCCCGGGGCCCCCAGGGTCGGGGCCGTTTCGGTCCTTTCGGACAGGTGAACGGCAGTTTGCGGCATTGACACGCTGCTGTCGGCGCCCGCGCCGAACCCCACACGGTGAATGGTCACCGTGTTAGCTTGGCGGCCAATCACTCTCCGCAGTTTCCTGGAGCGCTCCGTGCCCGTTGGACGCCTGATCGCCCGATCGGCCCGCACCACTCGTACCCTCGCCGACCTGCTACGTCGCCACGTCGGGCTCACCATTGTGGTCACCGCGGGCATCGCACTGCGGATCGTGACGATGGCCGCCTATCAGCCCGCGCTGTGGTTCCAGGGCGACTCCGGCACGTACGTGCGGCTGTCCCGAGCCTGGCCGGCCATGCCACCCCGATGGCCGTTCGCGTGGCTGCTCAAGGCGTTCGAGTGGACCGGCACCTTCGCCTCGCTCGTGGCGGTGCAGCACCTCGCGGGCGTCGCCCTCGCCGTCGCGACGTACCTGGTGCTGCGCCGGATCGGCGTCGGCCCGTGGGTGGCCACCCTCGCGGTGACGCCGGTCCTGCTCGACGCCACCCAGTTCACACTGGAGCAGTACCTGCTCACCGAGACGCTCTTCACCACCGCACTCGCGGTCGCGGCGCTGCTGCTGGTCCGGCGCGAACGGCCCGGCATGGTGGCGAGCCTGGTCGCGGGCGTCTCCGTCGCACTGGGCATGGCGACCCGGCCCACCGGTGTGGTCGCCATCGGCGCGCTGGTGCTGTTCCTGCTGCTGCCGTGGCGGGGTTGGCGGGCGCCGACCGCGTTCCTGCTCGGCATCGTCGCCCTCTTCGGCGCCGCCTTCGTCGGCGTCGGCACGGTCCAGGGCGCGCTCGGCCTCGAGGGCGGCCGGTTCCTCTATGGACGGACCGCGCACTTCGCCGACTGCGACCGGCTGGAGCTGCGCCCTGGCCTACGCAAACTCTGCCCGGTGCAGCCGCTGGACCAGCGGCCCGACCGGCCGGACTGGTACATCTGGAACATCGAGAGCCCGATCCTCGACGCCGAACGACCCGAGGACCTCGACGAGTTCGCCCACGAGGTGATCAAGCAGCAGCCGGGTGACTACCTGGCCGCCATCGCGTCGGACACCGCGCGCTACTTCTGGCCGACCCGGCTCAAGCCGATGGAGGAGTGCCTGGCCAACTGGTGGCGACCGCAGCTGGCGCCGACCAACTGGGCGGCCGACTTCAACTGCGTGCCGCGCACCGCCCGCCCCGGCTACGAGCCGCTTCCGGCGCCCTCCCGGGACGTGGAGGCGAACGCGGCGAGCCGGTTCCTGCACGGGTACGGCCGATACGGCGTCACCCCGGCGCCGGTCATGGCCGCCATGGTCCTGATCGCGCTGGTCGGCGCGCTGTGGCCGCGCCGGGGCCGGCTGCGACTCAGCATGATCGCTCTCCTGTACGCCGGCATCGGCGTCGGGATCATGGTCTTCTCGGTCGCCACCTCCATGTTCGACCACCGCTACGGCCTGCCCGCGCTCGCGTTCCTCCCGATCGCTGCCGCCGTCGGCTGGCAACGGCTGCGATCGACACCAGTCTCGACGGACCGGCACACGCCGGCCGACGGCGAGCCGGAACGGCTCGCACCCACCATCTCGTCCGAAAGCAACGGGGATCATGACGAACGAACGGGAGATCGAGGTCACGGTGCTGCTGCCGTGCCTCAACGAGGCTGAGACGCTGGAAACCTGCGTCCGCAAGGCACTGCGCTCACTCGAGGAGTGCGGGGTCGTCGGGGAGGTGCTGGTCTCCGACAACGGTTCCACCGACGGCTCACAGGACATCGCCCAGCGGGCCGGCGCCCGCGTGGTGTCCGCTCCGATCCGCGGCTACGGCGGCGCCCTGCTCAACGGCATCGAGCAGGCCCGCGGCCGGTACATCATCATGGCCGACGCGGACGACTCGTACGCGTTGTCGGACCTCGGGCCGTTCATCGAGGCCCTCCGAGCCGGGCACGACGTCGTCATGGGCAACCGGTTCCGGGGTGGCATCGCGGCCGGCGCCATGCCACCGCTGCACCGGTACCTGGGCAACCCGGTGCTCAGCTGGCTCGGCCGGGCGCTGTTCGGCCTACGCGAGGTCCGGGACTTCCATTGCGGCATGCGCGGCTTCGACACCGAGCGGATCCGGGCGCTCGGGCTCTGCATGCCGGGCATGGAGTTCGCCTCGGAGCTGGTGGTACGCGCCGCGCTGGCCGGCTACGACATCGTCGAGGTGCCGACCACCCTGTCGCCGGACGGGCGGTCCCGGCCGCCGCACCTGCGCACCTGGCGGGACGGCTGGCGGCACCTGCGGTTCCTGCTGGTGTTCGCCCCGCGCAAGACCCTGGTCCGGCCGGGCACGTCGCTCGCCCTGCTCGGGCTGGTCGGCGTCGGCGCGCTCACCCCGGGCCCGCTGTCGCTGGGCTCGGTCCGACTCGACGTCAGCACCCTGGTGTACGCGTGCCTGATGGTGCTCGTCGGCGTGCAGCTCGTGCTCTTCGGCGGACTGGCCGAGATCTACGGCCGGCAGGAGCGGCTGGTCCCCCAGCGCGCGACGGACCGGTGGATCCGCCTGCTGCGGCTGGAGACCAGCGTCACCATCGGTCTGCTGCTGCTCGCCGCCGGCACGGCGGGCACCGTCGGCGCCGTCTCGTACTGGGGGCTGGACGGCTTCGGCGACCTCAACCCGCACGACACGCTGCGGGTGGTGCTGCCGTCGGCCACCGCGATCGCGCTCGGCGTGGTGGTGCTCTTCTCCGGACTGGTCGGCAGTCTCCTCACGCTCCGCCCGGCCCACCCGACGCCGACGATCGTCCGGCAGCCCGGCCCGGAGCGCGAGCGCGAGCGGGTGCCCAGCGGCACATGATCCCGTCGGGGTGGCGGGACGGTGAACACCATCCCCGTCCCGCCACCCCGGACCGGGATCGGGTCAGTCGCGTTCGACCAGGTGGCCGACCACCGTCGGGCCGAGCATCACGGCGAAGCCGGAACCGTCGCGGCGCGGATCCGCCGCCGGCAGCTCGACCGGTTCGCCGGTGCCGGTGGCGCCCACCGGCCGCGGCCCCACCCAGGCGACCACCACGTCCGTCTCGTCCTTGAGGAAGCGGTGCGCACGCACACCGCCGGTCGCCCGCCCCTTCGCCGGGTACGCCTTGAACGGCGTCACCTTCACCGTCGCCCCGGTGGAGGTGACCACCATCGGCTCACCGTGCCCCGGATCGTCGGTGGCGACCGCGCCGAAGAAGACCACCCGGGCTCCGGCGGGCAGGTTGATACCGGCCATGCCGCCGCCCTTGAGGCCCTGCGGGCGGACCAGCCCGGCGGCGAAGCGCAGCAGCGACGCCTCCGAGGTGACGAAGGTCAGCGTCTCGGCCCCGCTGGTCAGCCAGGTCGCCCCGACCACCTCGTCGCCGTCCCGCAGGCCGATCACCTCGAACTCGTCGGAGCGCACCGGCCACTCCGGCGCGCAGACCTTCACCACGCCCTGCCGGGTGCCGAGCGCCAGCCCCGGCGAGCCGTCCGCCGGCCCGCCGAGCGGGGCCAGGCCGACCACCGTCTCCCCCGCCTCCAGCGGCACCAGCTCGGCGGCGGACATGCCGCCCCGCAACGACACCGTGCCAGCCTGCTCGGGCAGCACCGGCAACGGCAGCACGTCGATCTTGAAGGCCCGGCCGGCGCTGGTCACCAGCAACACCCGCCCACGGGCGGTGGAGTGCACGATCGCGCGTACCGTGTCGTGCTTGACCCGACCGTTGCGGCGACGCCCCTCGGCGCTCTCCTCCGACTCGGCGGCGGTCCGGGCGACCAGCCCGGTCGCGGAGAGGATCACCTGACACGGGTCGTCCGCGACCTCCAGCGGCCCGGCCGGCGCGGACGCGGCCAGCACCTCCTTCAGGTCGCCGTCGACCAGCGTGGTACGCCGCTCGGTGCCGAACTGCTTGACCACGGCGGCCAGCTCGTCGGAGACCAGCTTCTTGAGCACCTTGTCGTCGTCGAGGATGGTGGACAGCTCGGCGATCTCGGCGCGCAGCCGCTCCTGCTCGGCCTCCAGCTCGATCCGGTCGTACTTGGTCAGGCGGCGCAGCGGAGTGTCCAGGATGTAGGTGGCCTGGATGTCGGAGAGGCCGAACTGGTTCATCAGCCCGTCCTTGGCGGCCTGCGCGTCGTCGCTGCCCCGGATCAGCCGAACCACCCGGTCGATGTCCAGCAGTGCGATCAGCAGACCGTCGACCAGGTGCAGCCGCTCCTGACGCTTGCGGCGGCGGTACGAGCTGCGCCGGGTCACCACCTCGTACCGGTGGGCCAGGAACACCTCCAGCAGCGCCTTCAGCCCGAGCGTGCGCGGTTGCCCGTCCACCAGGACCAGGTTGTTGACGCCGAACGACTGCTCCAGCGGGGTGAGCCGGTAGAGGTCGGCGAGCAACGCCTGCGGGTTGACCCCCACCTTGCACTCGATGACCAGTCGGGTGCCGCTCTCCCGGTCGGTGAGGTCCTTGACGTCGGCGATGCCGGTCAGCCGCTTGGTCTTGGTGACCTCGTTGGTGATCGCCGCGATGACCTTCTCCGCGCCGATGCCGTACGGCAGCTCGACCACGGTGATGCCCTGGCGGCCCCGGCTGCCCTCGATCGGGCCGATCTCCACCTTGCCGCGCATCCGCACCACGCCGCGCCCGGTCTCGTACGCCCGGCGCACCTCGTCCAGGCCGAGCAGCACGCCGCCGGTGGGCAGGTCGGGGCCGGGGACGAACTCCATGAGCTTGTCCAGAGTGGCGTCCGGGTGGTTGATCAACCAGCGGGCGGCGGAGACCACCTCCGCCAGGTTGTGCGGGATCATGTTGGTCGCCATCCCGACGGCGATCCCGGACGCGCCGTTGACCAGCAGGTTGGGGAAGGCGGCCGGCAACACGGTCGGCTGGGTCAGCGAGCCGTCGTAGTTGGGCTCGACGTCGACGGTGTCCTCGCCCAGCTCACCGACGAGCAGCATCGCCTCCCGCGACATCCGCGCCTCGGTGTAACGCGCGGCTGCCGGACCGTCGTCGGGGGAGCCGAAGTTGCCGTGCCCGTCTATCAGCGGGACGTTGAGCGAGAAGTCCTGCGCGAGACGGACCATCGCGTCGTAGATCGCCGTGTCGCCGTGCGGGTGGTACTTGCCCATCACGTCGCCGACCACCCGGGCGGACTTCACGTGCCCGCGATCCGGGCGGTAGCCCTGCTCGTACATCGACCAGAGGATGCGCCGGTGCACCGGCTTGAGGCCGTCGCGGGCGTCGGGCAGGGCGCGGGAGTGGATGACCGAGAACGCGTACTCCAGATAGGAGTCGGAAACCTCGGTGACCAGCGGGTTGTCGAAGACCCGCGCGCCGGCCTGGTCGAACGAGGAGAGATCGACCTTGTTTTCCTTGCGGCGTGCCATGACTCAGCTTTCCCCTCGGACGGTACGCGTGCTCATGCGTCGATCGCCTCGCGGTCGACCCGGTCGGCCGAGTCGATCAGCCAGTTGCGGCGCGGCTCGACCTTCTCCCCCATCAGCAGTTCGAGGATCCGCTCGGCGGCGTCCACGTCGTCGAGGGTGATCCGGCGGACGGCGCGGGTGGCCGGGTTCATCGTGGTGTCCCACAGCTCGTCGGCGTCCATCTCACCGAGGCCCTTGAAGCGCGGGATGGGGGTGACGATCTGCTTGCCGGCCTTCTCCAGCTTGCGGACCGTCGCCTCCATCTCGGCCTGGGTGTAGGTGTAGGTGGTCTGCGGGTTGCGCCCCTTGGTGGTGATCTTGTGCAGGGGCGGCATCGCGGCGTAGAGCCGGCCGGCCTCGATCAGCGGGCGCATGTACCGGGCGAAGAGGGTGATCAGCAGCGTGCGGATGTGCGCGCCGTCCACGTCCGCGTCGGCCATGATCAGCACCCGGCCGTAGCGCAGTGCGGAGAGGTCGAAGGTGCGCCCCGAGCCGGCGCCGAGCACCTGGACGATCGCCGCGCACTCGGCGTTGTCCAACACCTGCTGGAGGTTGGCCTTCTGCACGTTGAGGATCTTTCCCCGGATCGGCAGCAGCGCCTGGTATTCCGAGGAGCGGGCCATGCGGCTCGTCCCGAGGGCGCTGTCGCCCTCGACGATGAACAGCTCGCTGCGGTCGATGCCGGTGGCGCGGCAGTCGACCAGCTTCGGCGGCATCGACGCGCCCTCCAGGGCGGTCTTGCGCCGGGCGGCGTCCTTCTGCTGCTTCTGGGTGAGCCGTACCCGCGCCGCGTCGACGATCTTCTGCAGGACGGTGCGCGCCTCGGCCTTGGTGCGCCGGTCCTCCAGCCACGCCTTGAGGTGCGCCTCGACCAGGGTGTGGATGACCTTGGTGATGCCGGTGGTGGAGAGCTCGTCCTTGGTCTGCGAGGTGAACTGCGGCTCGGGGATCCGCACGTGCACGACCGCGGTCATCCCCTCCAGGACGTCGTCGAGGGTGGGCGGCTCCTCCTTGGCCTTGAGCAGGCCGCGGGTGTTGCGGATCGCGTCGGCGAGGGTGCGGACGAGGGCCCGCTCGAAGCCCTTGCGGTGGGTGCCGCCGTGCGCGTTGCGAATGGTGTTGGTGAAGCACTCGACGGTGCGCTCGTAGCCGGTGCCCCAGCGGAACGCCACCTCGACCTCGGCGCGGCGCTGCACGTTGGACTGCATGACGCCGTTGGCGTCGGCGGCGTTCTCCCGGTACGTCCCCTCGCCGTTGACGAGCAGGGTGCCCGAGACCGGTCGGTCGCCGGCCGGGGCGAGGAACTCCACCATGTCGCTGAGCCCGTTGGGGTAGTGGAACTTCTCCTCGGCGGGCGCCTCGCCGGTCAGGTCGCGCAGCAGGTACAGCACGCCGGGGACCAGGAAGGCGGTGTTGCGCAGCTTCATCCGGACCGCGTCGACGTCGAGCGCCGCGCCGGTCTCGAAGTAGCGGGCGTCGTGCCACCAGCGGATCGAGGTGCCGGTGGACTGCCTGCGCTTCATCGCGCCGATCACCTGGAGCCCGGGGCCGGCGGTGAACGGAGCGTCCGGCCCGTCGCCGTCGAAGATCCCCGGCACGCCGTGCCGGAAGGACATCGAGTGAATCTTGCCGGCGCGGCGGACGGTCACGTCGAACCGGCGGGACAGGGCGTTGACCGCGGAGGCGCCGACGCCGTGCAGGCCGCCGGAGGTCTTGTAACCGGAGCCGCCGAACTTGCCGCCCGCGTGCAGCCGGGTGAGCACCAGCTCGACGCCGGAGATGCCGGATTTGGCGTGCACGTCGGTGGGGATGCCCCGGCCGTCGTCGTCGACCTGCACCGAGCCGTCGGCGTGCAGTGTCACCTCGACGTTGGTGGCGTGACCGGCGACACCCTCGTCGGTGGAGTTGTCGAGGATCTCGTTGACGAGGTGACCCACGCCACGGCTGTCGGTGGAACCGATGTACATGCCGGGCCGCTTGCGGACAGCGTCCAGCCCCTCGAGGTGGGTGAGGTCATCGGCCCCGTACAGGGTGTCAGGCTCTGCGGTCAACTGGTCGTACTCCCCGGTCTCGGCGGTGTGCTGCCGGTCACCGGCGACATCAGCCGGCGCGGCGCGCCGCAGCGAGCCTAGCCCGCGGCTGGGACAACTCTCGGAGGACCTACGCGACCCGCCGTGCCTCGGCGCCCGGACGTGAGCCAACGAACAGCCTGCGGCCAGCCCCGACCGGGCGGCCGGGCGGTGGTCGCGGGGCCACGGACGGGCGGTTCGGTCGCTAGGCTGACCGGCGATCGCGAGCGGCACGCGCCGGCGCGGGGCGGGGGCGGACATGGCAGAGGACGAGGCGACCGGACGGCTGGCTGCGGCGTCGCTGGCCGCCGGCGATCCGATGGGCTGGTTCGAGCGGCTCTACACCGAGGCGGAGCGCGGCGAGGCGGTCGTCCCGTGGGATCGCGACGCCCCGCACGGCCTGCTCGTCGAGTGGACCACCGAGCGGCGTCTGACGGGTGCCGGCCGCCGGGCGGTCGTGGTCGGCTGCGGGTACGGGCGGGACGCTGAGCACGTCGCGGGGCTGGGCTTCGAAACGGCGGCCTTCGACATCTCCCCCACCGCGGTGGCCGCCGCCCGCGACCGGCACCCCGGCTCGACGGTGGACTACCGCGTCGCCGATGTGCTGGCCCCGCCACCGGCCTGGCGACGGTCGTTCGACCTGGTGGTGGAGAGCATGACCGTGCAGGCGCTGCCGGCGGAGATCCGGGCCGCCGCGATCGGCGCGGTGGGCGAGTTGGTCGCGCCGGGAGGCACGCTGCTGGTGATCGCCGCTGGCCGCGCCGACGAGGAGCCCACACCGGTCGCGCCGCCCTGGCCGTTGACCCGCGTCGAGATCGACGCGTTCGCCGGCGCCGGGCTCGCGCCGGTCCGGGTGGAGGAGATCCAGGACCAGAGCGGGGTACGCCGTTGGCGCGCCGAGTTCCACCGCGGGCCGATCCGGTGACCGCATCGAGGAACCCCAACGATCCGGGTACGACCGGCCCGCAGGAGGCGATCGTGGTGGACGGGACGATGCGGCGCCCTCTCCAGCGCGCCGTCGGTACGCGCGCCCGCCGCTGGCTGCTCGCGGGCACGCTGCTGGCGGGTGTGCTCGCCGCGGTGGCGCTGACCGCGGCGGCGGCTCCCGACGACCGGACGTTCGCCGCGCTCTCGGACACGGTCCAGAGCTTGATGTCGGTCCTGACGCCGCTGTTCGGCATCCTGCTGGTGCGGGACCTGCGTCGGGCGCCCGACGCCGTCCGGGTCACGCCCACGGTGCTCGCGGTGTGCCTGCCGGCCGTCGTCATCGGTGTTGGCGGGGTGCTGGTCTGCGCCGCGACGCTCGCCCTCACGCCGGCCGATGTCGCCGCTGATCCGTGGCGACACGTCGGGACCGTCGCGGTGGGCGGTGTGCTGGTGCAGATCGTCGCCGGGTTGGTGGGCACCGGCCTGGGCCTGCTGCTGCGTTCGCCGGTCGTCGCGTTCCTCGCCACCATCGTGTTGCCGCTGGGCCTGTACGCGCTGCTGGGCGGTGTGGACGCCCTCCGTCCCGCGCAGCCGTGGCTCACCCCGTACGGCAGCGTGCGCAACCTGCTCTCGGGGGACATGAGCGTGCTGCGGTGGGTGCAGTGGTTGTGCGTCCTGCTGATCTGGGGTGTCGGTCTGAACGCCGCCGGCGCGGCCGCGTCGAGGCGCCGCGGCAACCCGCCCGGCAGGTCGGTCAGCGCGGCAGCAGGCGAGGGTCGGTGACGTCGGTGTTGTCGACCGTCGCGTCGACCCGGGGAAGCGGGTCCGCCTCGGCGAGGTAGGCGCGTTGGGCGGCGAGGTACCGGTCCCGGTGCAGCGCCTCGGCCGCCGCGTCGCCCTCCCGACTGCCGCGATTCCGTTACGAGCCATTGACGCCCGTTGCACGGGGGTGATCTGATCGCGCTCTCAGAGAATCTTTCATCTTTCGATGGATGGGAGCCCCATGCCCAGGTTCCGGCGTACCGCGCTCGCCGCGGCACTCACGATCGTCACGGCGGCGCTGTCGACCGCCGTCGCGCTGCCCGCCCCCGCGTCCGCCGCGCTGCCCACCGCCGCGGTGGCGCTCGGCGACAGCTTCATCAGCGGCGAGGGCGCCGGGGCGTACACCCCGGTCGTCGACGTCAACGGTGTCGCCCAGGGCTTCCCCGGCTGGACGGCGCCCAACAACAACGCGTTCTTCTGCCACCGATCGGCGAACGCCTCGCTGAACCAGGCCACCCTGCCGGGCATCCAGAACCGGTTCAACCTGGCCTGCTCCGGCGGCCAGCCCCACGACATCGCCACCGCGTCGAGCGCGCGGGCCAACGGCCGTACGGTGGCCGCGCAGATCGACCAGCTGCGCGCCGTCGCGCAGACCCAGGACATCGACCTGGTGCTGATCGGCCTCGGGTCGAACAACAGCTCGTTCACCTTCGGCAGCGTGGCGGAGAAGTGCGCCAACCGGTTCATCGCCGACGCCTGGACGGGCTGGTGGGAGTTCTGGGCGTACCTGGGCGGCCCGGTGGAGCAGAAGCCGTGCACCGACGCCGACCTCGCCACCGCCGCACAGCTCAGCGCCGCGACCGCGGAGACCACCGCCGCGGTACGACAGCTGCTGACCACCCTCGACCAGGTGGACGCGGACGGGCAGCACCGGATCGTGTTCCAGGACTACACCAACCCGCTGCCGATGGACCTGAACCCGACCTTCCACACCGAGGACGGCCGGGACGACACCCGGGACAAGTTCCGTGACCTGGGAGCCGAGCGGTACGCGGCCGGTTGCCCGATCCACCGGGCCAGCCTGCTGCCCGGACACCGCTTCTCGCAGGGCCTCGGCACGCTGGTGAAGTCCACTCGGGACACCCTGGCCGCCGAGTTCCCCGCCGCCGACCTGGTCTACCTCAACGTGCAGCGGGCCTTCGACGGCGCGCGGCTCTGCGAGTCGTCGAGCAGCCCGACCGGCGCGCTGGCCACCCCGATCCGGCTCCAGGACAGCCCCAACGGCACCTTCGTCACCAGCCTCTCCGGCAAGGACAAGATCGCGATCCAGCGCATCGCCAACACCTGCGTCAGCTACTTCCAGACCTGCCAGGAGTCGTGGCACCCGAACGCCACCGGGCACCAGGTGCTCGGTCAGTGCCTCAGCGGCGCCGCCACCACCAGCGCCCGCGCGGTGGCGTGTGTCCGGGCCGGCAACGGGACGATCTCCGTCTCCTGACCGACAGCACGACCGGAGGCTCCGCCACCCCGGCGGGGCCTCCGTCGCGTACACGGAGAAGAGCGGGCGGCGGCGGCTACCCGCCGGTAATGTCGGCCCGTAAGCTGGGCCGGTGAGCGGGGACACGGAGTACGCGCAGGAGTTCGTCGACGTCGACGGCGGTCGCGTCGGCGTACAGGTGTATCCGGAGCCGGACGGACCGGCGGGTGCGCCGATGGTGGTGATCTGGCCGGCCATGGGGGTCCGGGCCCGCTACTACCGGCCGTTCGCGGCCGCGCTGCGCGCCGCCGGGCTGGCGGTGGTCGTCGTCGACCTCCGCGGCACCGGCACGAGCACCCCCGCGCCGAGCCGCGCCGACCGGCACGGCTACAGCGAACTGGCCGCCGACGTCGGTGCCGTGCTGGCCGCGCTCAAGCCGCGGCTGGACGGGCGTACCCGGCTGCTGCTGGGGCACTCGCTCGGCGGGCAGGCAGCGCTGCTGCACCTCGCCCTGCACGGCGGTGACGCGGTGGACGGACTGGCGCTGGTCGCCGTCGGCCTCCCCTACTGGCGAAGCTATCCGGGCCGGCGCGGCTTCGGCGTGCTCCCGTACACGCAGGGGATCGCCGCGACCGCCGCGCTGCTCGGGGTCTGGCCGGGTTGGGGTTTCGGCGGCCGGCAGGCACGCGGGGTGATCAGGGACTGGGCGTACACCGCGCGGACCGGCCGTTTCCCCCGACTGGACGGAACGGACACCGAGGCGGCGGTACGCGCGGTACGAACCCCGGTGCTGGCGGTCAGCGTGGACGACGACCAGTACACGCCGCACGAGTCCATGGACCACCTCTGCGCGAAGCTCACCGCGGCGCCGCTGACCCGGGAGCGGTACACAGTGGCGCAGGCCGGCGCGGCGCTGGACCACTTCACCTGGGTCCGCGCGGGCATCCCGCTGGCACAGCGGGTCGCCCGCTTCGCCGGCGGCCTGCCGCGCCGCTGAAGAGGTGCCGGCCGGTCATCGTGTGGCCCGGCCGGCTCGCTCACTCGTCCTGATCCAGCGGCACCAGGTCCCCGTCGCGCTCCACCCGGACCTCACCGTGGTCCTTGCGCGGCGGGACCTCCGCGGTGTTCTTGTGCGGGTCGTTGTCGGGGTGCATGAGCACCGCGTCGGTACTGGCGGTCTTCTCCCGGCTCTCCTCCGGCTGCGACATCCCGTTCCCCTCTCCTCAGCGTCCGTCGAGATCTACCCACCACGGACCGAACGACTCCTGCCGGCGACGATGCGGCAACCCCGTGCCCGGATGTCCCGGGCATGCCGGATGCGGCGCGGATCGGCCGGCCAGGGACGGGGTTAGCCGCCCGGGCGGCGGGTAAGCCGCAGCGCCCGACACGGCGGAAGGGGATCAGATGTCCGAACGGCATACCGCACTGCGCTCGATGCACGATCTGGGTCTGGCGGCCTGGTTCGGCGGCTCCCTCATGGGAGCGCTCGGCGTCAACGGCGCAGCGGCGAAGATCAGTGACACCACACAGCGGCTCCCGGCCGCCTCAGCCGGATGGTCCAAGTGGACCCCGGTCAACGCGGCCGCCATCGGCGCTCACCTGGCCGGAGCGGTCGGTGAACTGGTGACGGAGAGCCCACGGGTGGCCAGTCAGTCCGGGGTCGCCCGCGCCAGCACCATCAAGACGGCGCTGACGATCGGCGCACTCGCGGTGACCGGCTACAGCCGGTTGATCGGCATGCGGTTGGAGAAGGCGGGCGCCCCACCGGTGAACGGCGCCACCGAGCCGAACCATCAGACTCCGGCCAGCGTGGCCGCCTCGCAACGGCAGATGAAGCTGCTCCAGTGGGCCATCCCGGCGCTGACCGGGACCCTGGTGGTGGTCACCGCGTACATGAGTGAGCAGCAGAAACCCGGCCAGGTGTTCCGGGGGATGCTCGGCCGGGCCGGCATGCTCGTGAGCGCCCCGAAGGGGATGGCGAAGATGGCGGGCATGAGCGCCGGCAAGCGGCAGATGGCGATGGCCGGGCGCTGAGCGCCGGGCTGGCCGACGTCCCGCCGGCACCTCGACGGCGGGGCGCCGGCCGGCTCTGTGTCGCTGGTGCGAAAGGGCGCGGTGGCACGGCGTGCGACCGGGCGAGCCGGACCGGCCCGGGGAGGGCAACCGTCCGCCGCTGGAGGCGGACCCGACGAGCGGGGTGGCCATGACGGCGCACAGGGGATCCAGTGGCAGCGGCGACCGGCTGGAGCCGGAGGCCGTCACGCCGTGGAAGACCGAGGACGGCTTCGATGCGGAGCCGCCCTGGGGCGCGGACGAGGACTCGCCGATGGACGAGGGCAGCGAGGAGACCGCGGTGCCCGAGGGGCGGCGCGGCGAGCGCCGCGCCGGCGCCCAGGCTGGCCAATCCGGCCCGGCCGGTCGGCACGGTTTCGGCTCGGTGGAACCCACCCGTACCACCGCGGCTGGACCGGGCGCGCCCCCGGACCCGGCACCCAGCCGACGGTCCTTCCCGGACGACGCGGACATCGACGAGCGGGCCGAGGACGCGCTGCGGACCCGAGGTCGGCGCTCCTGACGGCCCGCAGACCGAGCCTCGGCCCGGCGGGCGTCGGGTTGCCGGACGTCAGCCGGTCGACGTGGCGCGGGCCGGAACGGTCTGCCGCTCCGGCTCGACGCCGAGGATGTTCTCGGTGAGCAACTGGGCCAGCCGGGTGGCGTCGCGCTGCGCCTGACCGGCGCAGCAGTTGTTGAACAGCACGTGCAGCTCGTCGGCCGGGCCGGCCAGCTCGGCCAGCAGCCCGGCCCAGTGCCGCAGTTCCTCCTCGGCGTACGCGTAGCGGAACTTGTCCTGCTTGTCGCCGTCACGCCAGGCGTCGCTGTGGCCGTGGAACCGAACGATCGCCGGCTCCGCCGTGGTCGTCAGGATCGGCGGCACCGACGACGGGTGGCCCTGCGGCATGTCGACGCAGACCAGTGAGAGGTCGTGCGCGCGCAGCAGGTCCATCGTGGCGGGTGCGGCGTCTTCGTCGAACCAGGACCCGTGCCGCAGTTCCACGGCGACCCGCCACGGCCGGCATCGCCGCGCCAGCTCGACGATCCGGCGTTCCGCGGCGGCGCTGCGCACCAGCCACGGCGGAAACTGCAGCAGCACGGCGCCCAGCTTGTCGGCCGCCGCGATCGGCTCCAGCGCCGCCCGGAACCGGGACCACAGCTCGTCGTACGCCCGCTCGGGCAGGTCGCGGCGACGGATCCGGCTCGGGCCGGCGGCCGGGCGCAGGTCGCGGGGCAGCGCGGCGACCGGTGTCGGGTGACCGGTGAAGAGGCTGAACGCCTTGACGTCGAAGGTGAACTCCGCCGGGGTGGCGTCGACCCAGCCCTGTGCGATCTCCGGCGCGGGGATCGCGTAGTAGGAGGTGTCCACCTCGACCAGTGGGAACCGGCCGGCGTAGTAGGCGAGCCGGCCGGCCGGGGTGCTGGCCGAGCGCGGGTACCACCCGGAGCGCAGCAGCGACTGGTCGGCCCAGGACGACGTGCCCACCTTAATCACACCCATGTCATTCAGTGGACCGCTCCGCGCCCGGATCGGCAACCGCTGGCGGCCCGCGCGGCCGTCGTGTCGGTCCGAAGATGTCGGTGCCGCCTCCTACGCTCGGGTGGAGCGGACATCGACGGAGAGGCGGCGCCATGACCATCAGCACCGAGCGGCTCACCGGGGAGCGGGCCGACCTGCTGCAGACGCTGCGCCGACACCGGGGCTTTCTCCTGCACACCGTCAACGGGCTGACCGACGAGCAGGCTGCCACCTGCAGCACCGCCAGCGAGCTCTGCCTCGGCGGCCTCATCAAGCACGTGGCCGGCACCGAGGAGCGGTGGATGCTCTTCGCCGTCGGCGGCGCGGAGGCGATGCAGCGCGAGGAGATCGACTGGGTCGGCCAATTCCGGATGGCGCCGGGCGAGACCCTGGCCGGGTTGGTCGAGCGGTTCCGGCAGGTCGCCGACCGGACCGACGAGCTGATCGGCACCCTCGACCTGGACGCCGCGCACCCGCTGCCGCAGGCGCCCTGGTTCGAGCCGGGGGCGAGCTGGACCGTCCGCCGGGTGCTGCTGCACCTGATCGCCGAGACATCCCAGCACGCCGGGCATGCCGACATCCTGCGCGAGACGATCGACGGAGCCAAGACCATGGGCTGAGCGGGCCACTCCGCCGCCGCCGTTCGCCGGCGGTTCCCACCCTCCACCTCGTGTCACCCGGTCCCTTCCCGCCTCGACATGTGACACCACGCAGGTGGGCGGCGCTGAGGGACACGAGATGAACGCGGACCGGATGGACCAGGAGACCGCCGAGCGGTTGCTCGGCGGGACGATCGAGCCATCGACCGGATCACGACCGGTCGTGCTGCTGCTGACCGCGGCACGCGCCGCGCCGCGCCCCGCGGAGCTGGCCGGCGAGGACGTCGCCGTGCTGGCCTTTCGTCGCGAGCGCCACGGCCGCCTCCATCCGGATCCCGAACGGCGGGCCGGGGAGGGCGTCGCCCTGGGCGCACCGACCGTTTCCCGACGGCCTGCCCGCCATCCACGCGGCCTGGCCGGATTCGGTGCCAGGGCCGCCGTGGCGGCCCTGGCCCTCATCGTCAGCGGCGGGGTGGCGCTGGCCGCGGCCACCGGCGGCCCTGCGCCCCGTCCGCCGCAGCCGCCCACGGCCACCCCGCCGGCGCCCGTCGGTCCACCACCCGTTACCGACCCGGTCACCGGTGGGGAGGCCAGGTCGGGCGCACCCGCCACGAGCGGGCCAGCGCCCTCCTCCTCGGTCGCGGCCGAGATGGCGGGCCTGTGCCGGGCGTACCAGGCGATCGCCGGGAACGACCACGGTCGAGCACTCGACAACCCGGTCTTCTCCGGGCTGATCGTCGCCGCCGGGGACCGGCAGCGGGTGCCCGGCTACTGCGAGCGGGTCCTGGCCGCCGCGCCGCGCGGGGCGAGCGACGGGCGACCCGGGGCCGCGCCGAGTCGGCGTCCACAAACGCCGGGCTCCCCGAAGACGCGCCCCACCGCTGCCGGACCGGACCACACCGCACCGCACCGGGGCGACGGCCGGCAATCCCCGCCGGTCGGCCCACCGACCTGACCGGCCGGGGCGCGCGCCTCGACCGCCCGTCGGCCCTCGGACGGTACGGCCGAGCGGCTCGTCCAGCAGAGCGCGGGACACCTCGTACTGATAATTTGCCCCGATGAGTCTGCGGCGGCGACGCGCGGCGGCGGCGGTCCTGCGCCTGGTGGTGGTGCTCAGCGTGCTGGCCGGGATCGTCCTCACCGCGCTCGGCCCGGCCACCGTCACCGGGCTGCTGCCGTACTTCACCATCCAGAGCAACGTCGCGGTCGGCGCCCTCGCGGGATACGCGGGCCTCAGCGCGTGGCGGGACCGACCCGATCCACCGTCGGCGCTGCGCGGGGCGGTCACCCTCTACATCACCATCACCGGCGTGGTCTACCACCTGGTGCTGGCCAACCCGGCCAGCCCGTTTGCGATGGCCCAGCCGGACCGGGCCGTCGGCGAGGCACTCGGCAACCAGCTGCTGCACACCGTGGTGCCGTTGCTGGCGGTCGCCGACTGGGTGCTGTTCGACCAGCGCGGCCGGCTGCGCCCGCGGTACGCGGCCTGGTGGCTGGCGTTTCCGCTGGGCTACCTCGGCTTCGCCCTGCTGCGAGGGCTGGTCGTGCACGCCTACCCGTACCCGTTCCTGGACGTGGGCGAGCTGGGCTACGACGGGGTGGCGATCAGCGCGGTGTTCCTCGCCATCGCGTTCTGGCTGCTCGGCCTGCTCCTCGTTGGAATCGATCGCACCCTGTCCCGCCGCACCCCCACCCCACCCGCCCCCGCCGCGCACAGCGCTCGCGACACTGGCGTCACCGTCGACGGCCTGCCCTGACGCAGGTCCGATCAGCGAAGTCGGCGACGGCCGGCAACGGTGGACGAGCGGTCTCCGGCGTACGCGTCGGTGAGGCCCCAACGGCCCGGGATGTCCAGCAGCTCGAGTCTGCCGAAGCCCGCTGGCAGGGCCGGGTTGACCAGGAGGTTGCCGCCGGTCGGCCGCAGCCCCAGCAGGGTGCCCAGCAGCATCAGCAGCGCGCCCGAGGACCACGACTGCGGGCGACCCGCCGCGGGCAGTTGCACGGGATACTTCGTCCGGCTGCGCTCGTAGCCGGCGATCAGCTCGGGCACCGCCCCGCCGAGCGTCTGCGCCATGTCGAAGATGCCGGCCGCGATCCGGCCCGCCTGCGCATCGAAGCGGTAGTGCCGCAGCCCGGCCGCGATCAGGGCGTTGTCCGACGGCCACACCGCCCCCAGGTGTGAGCCCATCGGGTTGTACGGCTGCTGCCCGGTGGCGTAGGTGCGCACTCCCCAGCCGCTGAACAACCGTGGCCCGAGCAGATGCTCGGCGACCGCCTCGGCGCGGTCGTCCGCGACGATCCCACTCCACAGCAGGTGCCCGATGTTGGACGACAGCGCGTCCACCGGCTCGCCGTACGGGTCGAGCGCCAACGCGTAGTACTCGCGTTCCGGTAGCCAGAAGTCCCGGTTGAACCGGTCCTTCAGCTCCGCCGCTTCCCGTTCCAGCCGGTCGGCGTACCCGGGGTCACCCCAGAGCTCCCGGGCCAACCGCGCGCCACGCCGTTTCGCGTCGTACGCGTAGCCCTGCAACTCGCAGGTGGCCCGGGGCAGCGCCGGTTGCCGCCCGCACGAATCGATGATCGCGTCCGGGGAGTTCTTCCAGCACTGGTTGAGCACGCCGTACCGCTCGTTGCGACGCTGGTAGCGCAGGTACCCGTCGCCGGTCAGGTCGCCGTACTCGTCGATCCAATCCAGTGCCATCCGGGCCGGATGGTGCAGCTCGCGGACCAGGTCCGCGTCGCCGGACCAGCGCTCGTACTCGTCGAGCAGGACGACGAACAGCGGGGTGGTGTCCGCCGCGCCGTAGTACAGCGCGTTCGGCCGGTCGGCGAACGCGGCCGACTCGCCGTAGCGGAGCTGGCCGACGATCTTGCCCGGCTCCTCGTCGTGCGCGTCGTCGAGCTGGCCGCCCTGCAACAGCGCCAGCAACCGCAGCGTCGCGGGGGTCAGCTCGGGGGTGAACGCGATGGTCTGCAGGCAGGTGATGATGCTGTCCCGCCCGCAGAGCGCCATCGCCCACGGCAGGCCGCCGACCGGCACCCGGGCGTTGTACGCCAGCGGCATGTACCGCAGCGCCCCCAGGTCGGCCAGGCTGCCCCGGTAGGTGTCCTCCAGGCCGGCGCGTTCGGCCACCAGCTGCGGGGCCCCGTCCATCCAGGCCGCCAGATCCTCGCGCATCCCCCCGCGTACGTGCTCCCGGTGTGACTCCAGGTCCCTGCGCAGGTCCCGGCCGCCCTCGCCCCGGATGGTCATGGTGACGTGCAGGTCGGTCTCCCACCTCCCCTCGGGCTCGATCCGGATCCGGAAGGTCATTCCCCGCGCGTCCACGTCGGCGGAAGCCGTGCTGCTCACGAGGGTCTCGCGGACGAACCGCTCCCGCTCGTACCGCAGCACGAGCTGGCTGCGCGCGGAGTCGGCGGCGACCTCGACGGCCCGCCTCCGCAGCTCCTGACCCTCGGCTACGTCGGCCAGGTCGGCCAGGTCGGCGAAGTCGCTGCCCATGTCCATCCGCACGGTGAACTCGGCCGGCTGCGTCGAGTGGTTGAGCAACGTGATGCGCTCATTGAAGCTGTCGTCGAGCGAGCGGTGCCGGATGACCGACACGTCGGCGTCGACGTAGTGGCTCGCCGCGCCCGGGACCAGGAAGAACCGGGTCTCGAAGTACGTCATGTCGTCGCGGGAGAGCACATTCAGCTCTTCACCGCCGACGCTGAGCACCCAGCGGGACAGGAAGCGGGTGTCGAACGAGAACAGCCCCACCGGAGTGGTCGGATCCTCCACCACGTCGCCCTGTGCGTCGCTGATCGCGAAGGCGTTCCCCGCGATCACGTGCACCCGTTCCCGGCTCACCGCCGCCCCTCCCGCCCGGCCATCGCGGCCCGGCCCAGCTCGCGTGGATGGCGGGCGCCGGCCGGCCCGGGAAAGATGCGCCGCAGCAGCATCAGCAGTTGGATGTCGCCCTGCGCGGTCAGCTCGTTGCGCAGCAGCGCCGTCGCCACGTGGGTCTCCCCGCTCGCCAACCGGTCGAGGACCGCCGGGGCGGCGCGGACGACCAGGTCCGCGTCGTCGCCCGACTTGGTCACCCGCACGTGCTGGTCGGCGACGGTCAGGTACCAGTGCTCGGTATGGCCGTCCTCGCGCGCGTCCAGCCGGAGGGTCCCGGCGGTCGTCTCCGGCAGGTCGGTACGCCGGCCGGAGTCCAGCCGTCCCAGGTATTCCGCCACGGTCGTTCCCATCACGCCCCCTCCCCCGCTTCCCCGCAGGATCACCCGCTACGGGGTGAGGCCGGCTCACCCGAAGCGGGTGACGACGGGCGTTCCAGGAGCCCGGCGGACGCCGCCGCTCAGTCGGCCCCGATCAGGCCGCGGACGTAGCTGGCCTGACCGACGTGTTGCAGGTCGTCCTCGGCGACGCTGACCAGCCGGACGCCGAGGGTGACCGGCGGATCCCACGCCTCGTCGACCACGCGGTCCAGGTCCGCGGGCCGCAGACCGGCCAGGAACTGGCGGGTCCGTCCGGAGACCGCCTCGTAGTAGTCGATCAGCGCCTGCGCGCTCTCCGGCCGCACCGCCGCGACCTGCGCGGGCGAGTGGCCGTAGCCGGTGTCGCTCGGGTCGGCGGTGAGCCCGAACCGTCCCGCCCAGTCACCACTCGCCCAGATCTGGTCGGTGTCCATCAGGTCGGCGACGTGGTCGTCCTGGACGCGGGTCAGGTGCCAGATCAGCCAGCCGATCGTGTTGGCGCCCGGACCGGGCGCCCGGTGCAGCTGCTCCGGGGTGAGACCGTCGACCGCCGCGCGGACGAGGTCGGGCAGGCGGTCGTACGCCTCAATCAGCAGGTCACTCACGTCCACGGGCCACGCCTCCTGGTCTGTTTCCGATCAGGTACCGCCGAGACCGGCGGACAAACCTCTGCCGTTACGGTGATCACGTGGTCGCCGCGTTGGAGCTGTACCTGGATCCGGATGCCACCCGCCGGATCCGGGTGCTCTGGGACGCGCTGGAGGCCGAGGGCGTGCAGAGCATGCGGTCGCTGCTGGAACAGCGCCACCGCCCGCACGTCTCGCTCGCGGTGGCGCCCCGCTTCGACCCCGAGCAGGTGGCCGCGGCGCTGCGCGGCACGGTCGTGGCCGCACCGCTGCGGCTCGACTTCCAGCACGCCGGTCAGTTCGTCGGCAGGGTGCTGTGGCTCGGCCCGACGGTCACCCCGGAGCTGCTGGCCCATCACCGGCTGGTGCACGACCGGCTCGCCGCCGCCGGCATCACCCTGGTCGAGCACTACCAGCCGGGACGCTGGGTGCCGCACTGCACGCTCTCCATGCGCGTGCCGAACGCGCTGATGGCCGCCGCGGTGCGCCGCTGCCTGGAGGTGCTGCCGGTGGCCGCGACCGTGGTCGGCGCGGCGCTCACCGACCACGCCCGCGGCATCGCCCACCCGCTGCCCTGACCACCCCGCCCACAGATAACCGTGGGAGGGAATGAGCCGCCTCGGTCATCGGAACCCAAGTGACCGAAGCCGGACACTCCGACATTGCTGTTTTGCGTGCGTGGCAAGATCAGGCCTCCTGGTGGAGGATCCATTGATCACACCCGCAGTCCGCATAACCACTGACGGCAATACACCCCCGGCGCGGGACAGTTTCACGACCCGTATCGACATGCTCACATTCTGAATATCTCGCGCGGACAATGCAGCCCGGAGGGTAGATGTCCTGGGTCCCGACCGCACTCGCCCGCACCGTCAGGCGCGCGGAGCGTGTCGCCTGTGCCGCTGTGCCCGAAATCGGCTTGTCGTCCAACGAGGCCAGCCGAGCCGCGGCCGACAAGTTGGCCGCCCATCTCAGAGACGAAGACGGAAATGCCCGGGTCGACAATGCCACCGCGTTTCAGCTGCTGAGCTATCTCGAGGCGCTCACCGCCCTGGACCGCAGGGACCACCACCAGGCCGTGGTGGGGTTGTTTCCCATCGCGGCGGCGCGGTACGTGGAACGCGGTTTCGCCAGCGGCAACGGTCGACCCGATCCGTTGCTCGCCAACGCGCTTTACCTTTTCGGCCGCGAATACCTGCGTTACGCCCAGTGGTCACTGTCCGGGGAATTCTTCTACCACGCGTTCACCACGACCGAAAAACCCGAGCTCGCGAGCCGAAACGCGACGTTGGCGTTGATCTGCCTCTTCAACTCCGACGATCGGGAGACCTACCGGACGTTGCGATCCCAGATGGACGAGGCCGCGGAGACCAACGAGGCTCTGCGACGTGTCATGACCGCCATGGACATCATCCAGCTGGGCGATCAACTGCCCAGCGATCTCGAATGGTTCGAGCCGTTATGGAGCTTCGGCAGGCTGGCCGGCTCGCTGATCACCGAACGGGCCGTCATGGCTCTCAACGACGCGGGCCGCTATCAGGAGGCGCTGGTCCACTGCGACATCACCCAGGAGATCCTGGCGGACACCCCCTCGGAACACTGGATACACGCCGCGATCCGGCAGCAACGCGCACGGGCGCTCCACGGGGCAGGCGCGGCTGAGGAGGCGCTGAGCGAGGCGCTGGCAGCGTGGGATCTCTCGGAGGACCTCCGTTACGGATCCTGCGACCATCCTCTGCGCGAGTCGATGTGGGCGCGCTACCTGACGGCACGCCAGATCGCGCTGGACTGCGCGGTGCGGAAAGGCGAGCCGGACCTCGTCGCCGCGTTCATCGAGAAGGACCGTCTCCGCGCCTCGCTCGCCGCGACAATCGAAACGGTCACCTCGCCCGATCCGGCGACGCAGGTCGAGGTGACGAGCTCGGAGAGGCCGGGCGAGGTGTCCGCCCCCGGTCCGTCGGAGAGCACGGCGCCCGCCGCGTTCTTCCTGGCGCTCGAGGACGCCATGAACGCCACGACGCTGGTCCCGCCTCCGCCCTCCGCGGGCGGGCGCCGCTTCCAGGACAGCGTGCCGTGGTGGTTGGGCATCTCCCGATACGGTTCATCCGTCTACTGGTCGGTGTTCCAGCACGGCGTTCCCCTCGAATGCGGCGCGATCGACCTGGTCGACGACCACAGTCTCAACGACGTGCTCCTCGGCATCGATGCCGATGTGGGAGCCTTCGCCTTCGGCGCCACGTCAGACGGTGCTCCACCGAACTTCGATCCAATCCATCACCTCGCCGAGTGGGGGACCGCCGAGGAACGGATCGCGTCGCTGTCGCTCGGACGCCTGCTGCCACCGTCTCTCGTCACGGCACTGACGGCGGCGTCCGCCGAGCAACCCGTCGAACTCGTCATCGCGGCCGGGTCAGGGCTGAGCGGCGTTCCGTGGCCGGTGGTGCAGGTCGGCGGAGCGGATCGCGGTGGGTTCCGGCTCATCGAACGGGCACGCATCCGACACTCGATCTCGCAGCAGGTCGACGAGCGACGCGCGACCCAACCGCCGAACGCTCCACTCGAACTCCTCGTGGCTGTCGACGACCCGCAGGGGGATCTCAGCGGATCGAGCGCCTTTCTCACCTCCAACGCACGGCGTTACTTCGGAGCCGCGTCGACCCCGAGCAGGGACGCCAAGGCTGCGCTCCGTGCTGCACTGCATGAAGAGTGCGTGGGGCATCCGCCTGGAATCTTCTACTACCGGGGGCACGCCCACTCCTGGAGCGACCCCGCGCGCGCCTGCCTGGACCTCCCGAAATCGCTCGATCCGGGGGAAGACTCCCTGGCTGTCTATGCCGGCGAGTTCTTCGGTCGCTTCGAGGACGGCAGCGCGTACCTGCCTCTGCCGTCCCGTGTGGTGCTGTCCTGCTGTTCGAGCGCGGGCCGATCACTGTTCGGCGGCGAAGCGGTGGGCCTGGCTGCGGCCTGCATCCTCGGAGGCGGAGCACGCGAGGTCGTCGCGACCGGATACGACATCCCGGACAGCTCCTTCGCAACAGCTTTTGACGACCTTCTGGCGGAGGCGATGACCTCCCCGCTTCCTCATGACCTCGCGTTGCGACGACTTCAGCTGCGGATGTACGACGAGTGGCGGATCTTCTCCGTCCGTGGCGGTGTCACCTCGGACGAGGACATCACGCACCCAAATCCCATGGTCTGGGCGATGTATCAGGCGATCTAGGAGGGAACCATGATTTACCTTTGCGTGCCGCCGGAGTTGGCCACCGAGCTGGTCGCGACCGGTGCTGCCCGCCAGCGGCCCAAACCACGCGGCAGCATTGTCGAACTCATCGTGACGGGCGCCACCGGCGCCGCGACGTTCGTCTCGCTCCTGCAGGGACCGGAGACCGTGCTGCGGATCGCCCGCGCGTTCCGCGCCCTCGCGCAGAAGCGACCCGACAAGCGGATCGAAGTTCACATCAAGGGGCCGAAAGGCGAAGTGCATCTCTTCGACTGCGACGGCGACACCCCACTCGAGGAGCTGGCCGCACTCGTCAAGAGAGACCTCCTCGGCTGAGCGTGGTCCGGCCGCGCGGTGAGCGCACCCGCCGGGGCCGGGCCCCCGGACCCAACCGCACCACTGCTCAGCGGGCCCCCGGGGGGCGGCGAGAGTCGGGAAACCGAAAACCAGGGGTGCGGACGAGCCTGGGCGTGGGATGGTGCGAGATGGCTGCTGCACCGGCGACCTGCCCACACGCGGGTGGCCCGGCCGGAGAGGCGCGAGCGCACGCCGCGTCGCCCGGGGCGGCTTCGACGAGGAGAGGCAGTGCCCATGCAGGCTCAGCGCAGGCCACCGCGTACGGAGCGGAGCCAGACCCGGGACGACCGGACCGGCGGCGGCATGACCGGAGCGGCCACGCCCCTGACCATCTGGGCCGCTGCCGTGCTGCTCGGCCGGATCAGCGCGGGCGACGACGACAGCGAGGACGAACGGCACATCCTGCGTGGCATCGAGTGACCTTCGACGGTCCGGTCACAGCCAGCCGCGCCGCTTGAAGATCAGGTAGAGGCTGCCGCAGACCAGGGCCATCAACAGGAGCGCGAACAGGTAGCCGTAGCGCCAGTTCAGCTCCGGCATGTGCGTGAAGTTCATCCCGTACACGGTGCCGATCAGCGTGGGGGCGAACAGGATCGCCGCCCAGGAGGAGACCTTCTTCAGCTCCTCGTTCTGCGCGTAGCTGGCCGCGGTGAGGCTGCGCATCTCCTCGTTCTGCTGCTGCGAGACCAGGGTGGCGTTGACGGTGAGGATGTTCTGCAGCAGGTGCCGGAAGCCGTCCACCCGCTCCACCACCTGGGTGAGGTGGTCGGTCACGTCCCGCAGGTAGCGGCGCAGTTCCTCGTCGGTGCCGTAACTGCCGGCGCCGGCCGCCAGCGCGTCGAGCACGGCGAGCAGCGGGCGGGCGGCCCGCTGGAACTGGATGACCTCGCGGCTGAGCCCGTAGATGCGTCGGCTGGCGTTCGGGTCGCCGCCGAAGACCTCGGTCTCGATCTCGTCGATGTCGTTCTCCAACCCGGCCACCACCGGCGCGTACCCGTCGACGACCTGGTCGAGGATCGCGTACAGGACCGCCTCCGGGCCCTGGGCGAGCATCTGCGCGTCGGTCTCCATCCGCCGCCGCACCGCGGCCAGGTCCGGTGCCTCACCGTGCCGGACGGTGATCACGAAGCCGGGTCCGATGAACAGGTGCAGCTCGGAGAACTCGACCTCTTCGCGCTGATCGTCGTAGCGGGCGGCGCGTAGCACCACGAAGAGCGTGTGCCCGTACCGTTCCAGCTTGGGCCGCTGGTGGGCGTTGATCGCGTCCTCCACCGCCAGGTCGTGCAGCCGGAACTCCCGGGCCAGCGACGTGATCTGGTCGATGTCGGGCCGGTACAACCCGATCCAGGCCATCGCGCCGTCCTGCTCCTGAAGGCAGCGGTACGTCTCGGCGAGACCGTCCGGCGACGCGAACCGGTGCCCGCGGACGTAGACGGCGCTGTCGACCAAGCCGCCGGTGGGCGGTGTCGTCGGCTCGTTCTGCGGCGGCTCGCCGACGCGGACCTCGTGCTCGTCGAGCCGACGGCCGAAGCCACCGCCCGGGCGGAACCGACGGCCGCCGACCATGACCCGCTCCCTCCCGAACGCACCAACCGACGACTGCCCGAACCGCCCGGGCAGGTCCAGGGCGGGACGCGCTGCTTCCCCCGTGCCCACGGCCCGAAACCCTCCGACGCGCCGCCGGACCGGGGTGCCCGGGAGGGTGGGATCCCCGCACTGGCCGACTCGCCCGGGCTGGCGGGCGGATACTCGCGGTGACCGTGGGCGGACGACGGGGGAAGCGCCGATGAGGGTCGACAGGCGCGCCGGCCGCCGGGCCGGTCGGCTGCGGGCCTGGCTGCTCGACGGCGGTTCGGAGCAGACGGTGCAGCGGCACGGTCCGCACGGGCGCCCGCCGGAGCATCGCCACCATCGGTGGTGGAAGGTGATGTGCCTGACCGGCGTCGACTACTTCTCGACGCTCGGCTACCAGCCGGGCATCGCCGCGCTGGCCGCCGGCGCGCTCTCGCCGGTGGCGACCCTGGTGCTGGTGCTGGTGACGCTGCTGGGCGCGCTACCGGTCTACCGGCGGGTGGCGGTGGAGAGCCCGCACGGCGAGGGCTCGATCGCGATGCTGGTACGCCTGCTGAGCTACTGGCCGGGCAAGCTGTTCGTGCTGGTGCTGCTCGGCTTCGCGGCCACCGACTTCATCATCACCATCACCCTCTCCGCGGCCGACGCCACCGCGCACATCGACGAGAACCCGTTCTGGCCCAGCGGACTCAAGGGACACGAGGTCCTGGTGACGCTGCTGTTGGTGGCGCTGCTGGGCGCGGTGTTCCTCAAGGGGTTCGGTGAGGCGATCGGGATCGCCATCGTCCTGGTCGCGGTCTACCTGACGCTGAACGCGGTGGTGATCGCCGTCGGCCTGTGGCGGGTGGTGACGCACCCGAGCGCGGTCGCGGACTGGACCACCGCGCTGACCACCAGCCACGGCGATCCCCTGCTGGTGATCGGGTTCTCGCTGCTGGTGTTCCCGAAGTTGGCGCTGGGCCTGTCCGGCTTCGAGACCGGGGTGGCGGTGATGCCGCACATCCGCGGCGATCGGCAGGACTCGGAGGACCGTCCGCTGGGCCGCATCCGGGGCGCACGTCGGCTGCTCACCACCGCGGCCGTGATCATGAGTGTCTTCCTGGTCACCAGCAGCGTGACCACCACCGTCCTGATTCCGCCGGAGGCGTTCGAGCCGGGTGGGCCCGCGAACGGCCGGGCGCTGGCCTACCTGGCGCACGAGTACCTCGGTGAGGTGTTCGGCACGGTCTACGACCTGTCCACCATCGGCATCCTCTGGTTCGCGGGGGCCTCGGCGATGGCCGGGCTGCTCAACCTCGTACCCCGCTACCTGCCCCGCTACGGCATGGCCCCGACCTGGGCCCGGGCCGTCCGGCCGCTGGTGCTGGTCTTCACCGCCGTGGCGTTCCTGATCACTGTCGCCTTCGGGGCGAGCGTGGACGCGCAGGGCGGCGCGTACGCCACCGGGGTCCTCGTGTTGATCACGTCGGCGGCGACGGCGGTGACCCTCGCGGCGCGGCGGCGGCGCCAGCGCGGCCGGACGGTCGCGTTCGGGATCATCGCGACGGCTTTTCTCTACACCACCGCGGCGAACGTGGTGGAACGTCCCGACGGCGTGAAGATCGCGGCCTGCTTCATCGGCGGGATCATCGTGGTGTCGCTGCTGTCCCGGCTGATGCGGGCCTTCGAGCTCCGGGTCGACCGGGTGGAGCTGGACGACGAGGCCACCCGGCTGATCGACGAGTGCGGCGGGCGTCGCATCCGCCTCATCGCACACGAGCCGGCCACCCGGGACCGCGCGGAGTACCGCGACAAGCTCGCCCAGACCATCGCGGACAACGACTTCCCGGCCGACAGCGCGGTGATCTTCGTCGAGGTGACGGTCACCGATCCGTCGGACTTCGAGACCGAGCTGCTGATCCGCGGCAGCGTGCAGCACGACCGGTACCCGGTGCTCAGCCTGACCAGCTCCTCGGTGCCCAGCGCGGTGGCCGCCCTGCTGCTGGAGATCCGTGACCGGGCGGGGCGGTGCCCGCACATCTACTTCGAGTGGACCGAGGGCAACCCGGCCGGCAACTTCCTGCGCTACCTGGCGTTCGGCCAGGGCGAGATCGCCCCCATCACCCGGGAGATCCTGCGCCGCCAGGAACCCGACCCCGGCCGCCGGCCGCACGTGCACGCCAGCTGACTGCCGGCCGGACGCCCGTCGCGGACGGTGAGCGTGGTCATAACGACTGGACGATCCACCTCCCCGGGCTGCTAGCCTCGGCGCAGGTCATGAGCGCCAGCGCGAAGCCCCGGCTCGCTGGCCGGCAACCCTCCTCCGCGGTGGGGTGCCCCGGGTGAAGACCAGGCACCGGCACGACGTCGGTGCAAGCGTGGCCTGGCACCCAGGTCAGCACAGACCCGGGAGAACCATGCGCATCCTCAGCAGCAGCACCCCATCGGCCGACGCCGCGGATTCCCGCACCGGCTGGCCACCACCGGCACTGACCCGGCGGCGGCACGTGGACATGATGCGGGTGTGCAGCGCCGCCTGTCCCGGCCGCGCCGCGTCCTAGCGCACCCCTTTTCGAACCCATTCCCAGCGGTACGCCCCTGACCGGGCGCACCGTCGGCGGCGCACGTCTGTGCCCGCCGCTGTGCAACCTTCGGAGACACCTGTGCGAATCCTTCCTGCCCTGACCCGCGCTGCGGCCCTCGGCGCGGCCGCCATTCTGGCCGCCACCGCTCTCACCGGCTGCGGCGACGACGCCTCGTCCGACACCGCCGGCAATCCGTACGGCCTGGCGCAGCCGGGCGTGCTGCGCGCCGGCACGTTGACCGACGCGCCGCCGAACGTGTACCTCAAGGACGGCACGTTCACCGGCTTCGACAACGATCTGCTGACCGCGGTCGCCGGCAAGCTCGGCCTGAAGGTCGAGTTCGTCGGCACCGACTTCTCCGCGCTGCTCTCCCAGGTCAACAACCACAAGTTCGACGTCGGCAGCTCCTCGATCACCATCACTGAGGCGCGGAAGAAGACGGTCGACTTCGGCAACGGCTACGACTTCGGCTACTTCGGCCTGGACGTGCCGGCCGGCTCACCGATCACCGGCTTCGACCAGCTCGCCGGCAAGCGGGTCGTGGTCGTACAGGGGACCGTGCAGGACGACTACGCCACCGGCGAGCGGCTCGACCCGGTCCGGGTGCCGGACTACAACGGCGCGATCAACCAGCTCAAGGCGGGCACCGCCGACGCGTGGATCGCCCCGGCCGAGATCGGCGAGAAGTCGGCCACCGACAGCAACGGCAAGATCACCGTGGCGGCCAAGCAGCTCAGCCCGGCGCCGACCGCGTACGCCGTCGCCAAGGGCAGCGACAAGCTGCGGGAGGCGCTGAACAAGGGCCTCGACGAGGTCATCGCGGACGGCACCTGGAGCCGGTTGCAGGCGCAGTACTACCCGGGCCGACCGGTACCGGCGGACTTCAAGCCGGGCAGCGGCACGGTGACCGTGCCGGCCGCACCGTCGGCGTCGGCGTCGGCGTCGGCGTCGGCGTCGGCTGCGTCCTGAGACATCCGGTGACGAGCGAGCGGGGCGGTAGGAGAGGCGACCGATGGATCCGTTGAGCACCCTGTGGGAGACGTTCTTCGACTGGGACGCGATGCGCGAGGCGCTACCCGAGATGCTGACCGTCGGGTTGCCCAACACGCTGATCCTGGCGGTCTCCGCCGCCCTGCTCGGCTCGGTGCTGGGCCTGCTCCTGGCCGTCGCCGGCATCTCCCGCAGCCGGTGGCTGCGCTGGCCGGCGCGCGTCTACACCGATGTGTTCCGCGGACTGCCGGCCGCAGCGACGATCCTGCTGATCGGCGTCGGGCTCGCGCCGCTGGGCATGCAGGTCTGGGGACCGGACCCCTACCCGTTGGGCATTCTGGCGCTGTCGCTGATCGCGGCGGCGTACATCGGGGAGATCTTCCGCTCCGGCATCCAGTCGGTGGAGGCCGCGCAGCTGGAGGGCGCGCGGGCGCTCGGCTTCTCCTGGTCCGAGGCGATGCGGATGGTGATCATTCCGCAGGGCATCCGGCGGGTGCTGCCGGCCTGGGTGAATCAGCTCATCGCGCTGATCAAGGATTCCAGCCTCGTCTACTTCCTCGGGTTGGTGGCGAGCCAGCGGGAGCTGTTCCGGATCGGGCAGGACTACGCGGCCACCACCGGCAACGAGTCCGCGCTGCTGCTGGCCGGGCTCTGCTACCTGGCGCTGACCGTTCCGCTGACGCACGCGGTCAACTGGATCGACCGGCGGCTGCGCCACGGCCGGCCGGCCACCACGCCGATCGACGAGGACGACGACACCGTGCCGGCGCTCTCTGCCGCGACGGAAGGGGACCGGCGATGACCGCCAGCACGACGACCTCGGTCAGCCTCGACGTCCGCGACGTGCACCTGGCCTTCGGACCGAACCGGGTGCTGCGCGGCGTCGACCTGACCGTGCCACGCGGCGCGACAGCCTGCGTGATAGGGCCGTCCGGGTCGGGCAAGTCCACTCTGCTGCGCACCATCAACCGTCTGATCGAGCCGGACCGCGGCGACGTGCTGCTCGACGGGCGCAGCGTGCTGCGCGACGACCCGGACGCGCTGCGGCAGCGGGTGGGCATGGTCTTCCAGCAGTTCAACCTCTTTCCCCACATGAGCGTGCTGCGCAACGTCACCCTGGCGCTGCGCCGGCTGCGCAAGCTCGGGGAGGACGAGGCCGAGGCCGTCGCGCGGGCCCAGTTGGAGCTGGTGGGGCTGGCCGGCAAGGCCGACGCCCGGCCGGCGCAACTCTCCGGCGGTCAGCAGCAGCGGGTCGCGATCGCCCGGGCGCTGGCGCTGCGGCCGGAGGTGATGCTCTTCGACGAGGCCACCTCGGCGCTCGACCCCGAGCTGGTCAAGGGGGTGCTCGGCGTGATGGCCGACCTGGCCGCCGGGGGCATGACCATGGTGGTGGTCACCCACGAGATGGGCTTTGCCCGGCAGGTCGCCGACACCGTGGCCTTCATGGACCGGGGCGTGGTGCTGGAGGCCGGCCCGCCGGAGGCGATCTTCGAGCGGGCCGAGCATCCCCGGCTGCAACGGTTCCTCGCCCAGGTGCTCTGAACCGTCCCCGCAGGGGTCTTCCCTCGCGTCAGGCGGCCTGGCGGCGCAGGTGTGCGGCGAACGCCTTCAGGTCGCCGAGCAGCACCAGGATGGCGTTGCGGTAGGCGACCGACGCCCACAGGTGCAGCTCCTCGTCGTCCAGCCCGCCGAAAGCCGACGACAACGCCTTGCGCCGGCGCCGGTCGAGCACCTTGTGCGGGCGGGCGAGCAGGTCGCCCTCCCGGCGCAGGGCCTGCAGGTAGGCGGCCACCGCCTCCTGGTAGTGCCGGCCGGCCACCCGCTCCAGGAGGGTGAACTCGAAGACGTTCAACGCCGCCTCGGACTCCCAGTAGGCGTCGTCACGCACCGGCGCGCTCGCGAAGTGCCGGCCCATCGCGTGCCGGGCCTCGTAGAGCAGCAGCACGCCTCGGCCGGTGGTGCTCAGCGGCCGGCGGGGCGCCGGCAGTCGCAGCGTGCGCACCGGCCCGGCACCGGTGAGGTCCAGCGCGCCCGCGTACGACGGCATCCGCTGGGCGCCCGCGGCCGGCTCCGGCACCAGGCAGGCCCGCTCCCGGTAGGCCACCGGGCCGCCGGTGGGCAGCGCGCGAACCGCCGCGGCGTGCAGCTCGGCCAGCGGCCGGTCGTCCGGGGTCTGAGCCGGCGGGAGGGTGAGGACGAGACCGTTGGCGCCGGGCACCGGAACACCCAGCACGCAGGAGCTGCGCAGGAACGCCCAGGTCGCCGCCGCCTCACGGACCCCGCTCGCGACGGCCTGCGCGTCGGCCCGCCAGTCCCGGGCGATCCGCAGCCGCTGCTGGAGGTCCGCCGTCGCGGCGGCGTCGTGCGGGTACAGCTCCCGGATCGCCCGGGGCAGCGACCCGAGGCGCAGGTCCAGCGGGTCGCCGCTCGGTGCGGGCACGGCGTGCCGCGGGCAGTCGGCGTCGGTGTGCGGGTCGCCGGGAACCGCGTGGCAGTCGCCGAGCCAGCTCGCACCGGGCTGGCCGACCGGCCGGGCGAACGCCAGGTGGGGCAGTCGGCCGGTGCGCAGCACCGTCTCGTACTGGGGTCGGGTGCGGGCGGTCCGCATCAGGTCCAGTGGCAGCACGGGCGCCAGCGCCAGCACCGCTTCGAAGATCGTGCAGTGCGGGCAGGGCGGGCCACCGTTTTCCCGCAGGCGGTAGCGGCGCAGATGGTCGACGCCGGGCTGCTCCCACTGCACCCCGATGACGCCGTCGCCCTGCGCCATCAGGTAGAGAAATTCGGTCGCTCCGCGCTCGCGGGTGACCGAGGTCAGCTCGTCGAGGAACTCCCGCTCGGTGACCACCCGCAGGTCGGCATCCGTCGCCCCGGTTGTCATGGGCACCCCCTCGCGGACCGGACGCATCGACCAACGCCGAACCGTGTCCACGGTACCCGCGCGGCGGTCCGGCCCGCGCCCCACACGCGTTCCGGGAACTGTCACCAATCCGTCGGCTCGCCGCCGATCCGCCCACCCCCGACGCCCGTCGCCATCGGGCGGCCGCGATCAGTCGGTGCTCTCGCGGCCCAGCAGCCGGATCTCCTCGTTGTCCAGCCCGGACTGAAGGTCGAGCAGCACGAGGTCGTCGATCTCCCGGCTGTCGCGCAACCGGGTGATCTCCCGCCGTTTGTGGTCGAGGACCGCGAGGCGCAGTTGGCGTTCAATCCGGATCTCCTCGGCGGTACGCCCGGTGCCCTCGTTGGCGTCCTCCAGGTGCCGCTGGTACTCAGCTTGCAGCCGGCGGACCGCCTCCTCGTCGGCGCCGACCTCCTCGGCGATTCCGGGCAGCGCGGCCAGGCCCGCCTCGGTGGCCCGCTGGCGTGCCTGCCGCAACTCGTCGGCCCGCTCGGGGTCGCCGACCAGCCCCGCCCAGCGCACCACCACCGGCAGGGTGGTGCCCTGAAGGAGCATGATCAGCACGATCACCAGCGAGGTGACGAAGATGATCAGGTCGCGTTCGGCCACCGGTTGACCGGACACCGTCGCCGTCGGGACCGCCAGGGCGGCGGCGAGCGAGACGGCACCCCGGAAACCCGACCAGCCGGCGACGGTGCCGACCCGCCAGCCGCCTCCTCCCTGGCTCGTGCGCGCCACTCGGGGGTCCAGCAGCTTCACCGCTTCCGCCGTGATGTAGACGAAGAGCAGCCGGGTGACGAGGACGACCACGGTGACCACCAGCACGATCGTCAGCGCGCGCTGCGGCGAGGCGCTGGTGATGCTCCGCACCGCCCGGGGTATCTGCGTGCCCAGCAGGACGAACAGCCCACCGTTGATCAGGAACGTGGACAGGTCCCAGAACGCGTACGCCAGCACCCGCGATCGGGCGCGGATCACCCGGGGGCCGGCGTAGGCCAGCACCAGCCCGGCGACCACGACCGCCAGCACGCCGCTGGCGTGCACCGCGTCGGCGAGCAGAAACGCCGTGAACGGCGTCAGCACGCTCAGCCCGCCCTCGCGCAGGGGATCGTCGAGCCGTTTGCGGACCAGCACCACGGCGCCGCCGACCAGCAGGCCGGCGATCACTCCCCCGGCGCTGGCCCCGACGAACTCCTCGCCGATCCCGAGCGCGCCGGGTTCCGCTTCCCGGGTGAGCAGACCCACGGTCACCGCGAAGAGCACCAGCGCGGTGCCGTCGTTGATCAGGCTCTCCGCGTGCAGGGTGGTCAGGAGCTTCCGGGGCAGCCGCTTGGCCAGCCCGGTGACCGCAGCGGCGTCCGTCGGCGCGAGGACCGCCCCGAGCACCCAGGCGGCGGCGGGGTTCACTCCGAACGCCTGCGCGGTCAGCGACACTGTGACCATGGTGAGCACCACCAGCACCACGGCGAGCAGCCCGATCACCGGGAAGTTGGCACGGATCTCACGCAGGCTGATGGTGAGACTCTCCCGGTAGAGGATCGCCGGCAGGAAGATCAGCAGCACCAGGTCCGGCTCCAGGGTCAGCTCGGACAGCGGCGGCGCCAGCCCGAGCAGCACCCCGAACGCGATGAGCAGGACGGGCGGCGCGACCCTGTACCGGCCGCCGAGCGTGGTGCCGACGAGGACGGTGACGCCCAGCACCACGATCAGGACGAGCGCCTCCACGCGTACCCCCTTGATCCACGGCGGACGGTGGCCGCGCCGCCGGGTTCCATCTGACCGCACCCCGCCGGTCGGTTCCCGGCGAACCGGCAAGTCGCCGGGGGCGGCGGGTGATCCCGCCGCCTGCGGTCAGGCCGGGGAGGCGGCGGCGCGGGCCCGGGCGGTGACCGCGCGGGCGGTACGGCGGTGCCCGGCCGCCTCGTCGTCGCGGCCCAGGGCGGCGGCCAGGTCGGCGAGGTGCCCGGCCACCGGGCCGACGGTGAGCACCCCACTGCCGGCGGCCAGCTCATCGGCGGCCGGCCGGAGTTCGGCGGCGACGCGTTCCATCGTGGCCCGGTCGCCCAGGGCGAGCGCCGCGCGGGCGGTGAGGCAGAGCCGCGCCTCGCGCAGCAGATCGTGCGGTCCCTCCGGGAGGGCGCGCAGGGCCGCTCCGGCAGCGTCCCGGTCGCCGGCGGCGACGAGCAGCACCGGTCGGACCCACGGCTCGTGGGGGCCCCAGTCCAGGCCCGCCCATTCCTCGCCGTGGAGCCCGGGGACGGGCTGGTCGACGACGCCGTCCGGCCCGGATTCCGGCCGGCCGACGGCATTGGCCAGGCGCAGCCCGAGCAGGGCGAGCGGGAGCAGCCCCCGGCTCAGGCCCGGCATCGCGTCGGTGGGCAGACCGTCGGCAGCCGCCCGGTACGCGTCCGCCGCCGCGGCCCGCTCGCCGGCCAGCGCCAGCCGCAGCGCGGCGTACCAGCGGGTGAAGACACCGACCAGCGGCAGCTCGTACCGCTCCGCGAGGCGGTCGGCGGCGCGGGCGTGCGCGTCGGCGCCGGCGGGGTCGGCCAGCGCGCAGCGGGCCTGCACCACGACGAGGTGGCCCAGCACCTCGAAGGTCACCAGCTGGTGGCGGGCGGCCAGGTCGACCAGCTCGGCGCCGATCCGGGTCCGCTCACCGGCCAGGCCGACGCGGTGAAAGGCGTGCATGAAGCGGGCGTTGAGCGCGAAGGCCAGCAGGCCGGGGTCCGCGGCGGTCCGGGCGAGTTCCTCGGCCTCCTGCGCTGCCCGGCGGCCACGGTCGGTGGTGGTGCCGCGCAGCTCCAGCGCGAGGGTGCTCAGCAGCCGGCTGCGCTGCGCGGAGCCGGTCGGGCCGAGGGCGGTCAGGGCGCGCTCGGCGGCCTGGACGATCCGCCCGGAGAGCCGGTCGTCGTCGTTGCGGGTCCAGATGGCGGGCACGTCGAAGCCGGCCAGCACCTCCGCGACCAGGCGAGGGTCGCCGATCGACTCGGCGTCGGCGATCACCTCGGCCCGGCGCCGTCGCGCCTCGTCCAGCCGGCCGGTCACGGCCAGCGCGCGACTCAGACCGAGCACCCCGTTCAGCCGCTCGCGCCGCCCGCTCCCGCCGGTCCGGTCGTACGCGTCGACCACCTGCGCCCACAGCCGGGCGGCCTCGTGCGGGTTGCCGGCCCGCTCGGCCTGTTCCGCGGCGGTACCGGCGTAGCCGGCGGCGCTCCGGGCGGCCTCCGGTCCACCGGCGTGCAGCAGGTGGTGCGCCAACGCGGCGGGATCGGTCGGTTGGCGCCGCTGCAACACCTCGGCCGCGGCCGCGTGCAGGGCGGCGCGGCGCGGCGCGGACAGGTCGGCGTAGAGCGTGTCGCGGACGAGAATGTGGGTGAACCTCAGCCGCCCGTCGGGTTCCTGCTCGCTGAGGAAGCCGGCCCGCAACGCACGGTCCACGGCGTCCAGCAGGGTCGTGGGGTCGCCGGCCAGCGCGCCGAGCACCTCCGGGTCGAGGTCCCGCCCGAGTACCGCCGCCTGCCGCAGCACGGTGCGGGTCGGCGCGGGCAGCTGCGCCAGCCGATGCCGGATGACGTCGCGCACCCCGGGCGGCACCGCCGCCAGCGCCCGGCCGCCCTCGACCGCGTACAGCTGGGCCAGCTCCCGTACGAAGAACGGGTTCCCGCCGCTGCGCTGGTGGATCAACCGAACGGTGGGCGGGTCCAGCTCCGCCCCGGCCACGACGCGGGCCAGGTCACCGGTCGCCGACGCGGACAGGCCGGCGAGGTACTCCCGCACCGGCTCCAACCGGGCGGCGCGGGCCAGCGCGGCGGTCAGCTCCGGGCTGATCTCGGTGGCCCGGTAGGTGCCGAGGATCAGCACCGGCCCGGTGGCCGGCTGTGGGCCGGTGAGCAGCACGGTCAGCAGGTCCAGGGTGTCCCCGTCGGCGCGGTGCAGATCGTCGAGGACCAGCAGCACCGGCCGCCGGTCGGCGACCGCGGAGACCAGCGACGCCACCGCGCGGTGCCGGCGGAACCGGGCCACCGCGGGATCGCTCGTGGCCCCGGCGCCATCGACCGCGTCGTCGGTGCCGGCGCCGTCGGTGGGGGCGGTCGGTCCGGCGAGCGCGTCCGTGATCTGCGTCCACGGCCAGGCCGCCGGGGCGCCCTCGTACTCCGGGCTGCGGCCCCACGCCGTGGCCCAGCCGTCGGCGGCGAGCCGTCGGGTCAGCGTCTCGGCCAGTGCCGTCTTGCCGGCGCCCGGGTCCCCGCTGAGCAGGGCGAGGGTCGGTTGGCCGTGCCGGAAGGCGACCTCGGCGGCCTGCCGCAGCCGGTCCAGCTCCGCGTCGCGGCCGACGAACGGACGCTCCCGCACCGGTCCCGTCCACACGGATCGGACGGGTCCGGCCAGATCCAGAGCAGGCGAGGCGGCGGCGGGCGGGACGGCGGCGGGCCCGGTGAGGTGCGGCGCCTGGGCCAGGATGTCGGCTTCCAGCCGGCGCAGCTCGGGCCCGGGGTCCACGCCCAACTCGGTCACCAGGACGTCCCGGGCCTGGCGCAGCGCGGCCAGCGCGTCGCCCTGTCGCCCGGAGCGGTACCGGGCCACGGCGAGCAGCCGCCAGGCATCCTCGCGCAGCGGATGGGCGGCGAGGTGCGCCGGCAGGTCGGCGGCGGCCTCGTCCGGCCGACCGAGCGCCAGGAGAGCCTCCGCCCGCCGCTCGACGGCGAGCATCCGCAGCTCGTCCAGGCGGTTGATCTCCGCGACGGCCCACGCCGCACCCGCGCAGTCGGCGTACGCGGGCCCGCGCCAGAGCCCGATCGCCGCGTCGAGCGCGGCCAGGGCCGGTGCGGGCAGTCCCGCCGCCAGCAGCCGGCCGGCCTCGCCGACCGCCGCCTCGAACCGTCCGGCGTCCACCGCGTCCGGGGCGGCCCGCAGCACGTACCCCGGTGGTTCGGTGACCAGGAGCCGGGGCGGCTGCCGGGGCGGCCGGTCGGGCTCCAGGGCCCGGCGCAGGTCGGCGACGAAGGTCCGGATCGCGCCCACCGCACCCTCCGGGGGAACCTCCCACAGGTCGTCGACGAGCCGGTCCACCGGCACGACCCGGCCCCGGGCGATCAGCAGCCGCCCCAGCACCGTGCGCTGACGGGGCCCCTTGAGCAGGACCGGGCCCTGCTCGGTCGCGGCGGTCACCGGCCCGAGCACGCCGAAGGTCACCGCCACGGGTGCCGCCGCCTGGTCATGGCACCAATCTAGGCGGGTCCACCCGGCCGGCCCCGGACTGTCGGCACTGATCCGACGCTGACCACCTGCTGATCACTGCCGGGCAGGCTCGACCAGGTACCACGGCGACGGGCCCACCGGCCCCGCCGACACCTGCTCACCAGAAAGGTTCCCCGTGGACCCGAGGATCAACGGATTCGACTACCGGCGGGTCACCGTCGCCGAGGGCGTGACGCTCAACGTCGCCGTGGGCGGCTCCGGACCCGCGATCGTGCTGCTGCACGGCTTTCCGCAGACCCACCTCATGTGGCGGCACGTCGCGGCCGACCTGGCCGCCGACCACACCGTCATCTGCCCGGACCTGCGCGGCTACGGCGACAGCGACAAGCCGGTCGACGTCGACGGCAGCGCGTACGCCAAACGCACCATGGCGGCCGACGTCGTGGCGCTCGCCCGGGCTCTCGGCCACGAGCGCTTCGCGCTGGCCGGGCACGACCGGGGCGCCCTGGTCGCGTTCCGCGCCGGTCTCGACCATCCGGAGGCGATCAGCCAGCTCGCCCTGCTCGACGTGCTGCCCACCCTGGACATGTGGGACGTGCTGCACGGCGCCACCGCCGCGGTCGCCTTCCACCTGTATCTGATGGCGCAGCCGCCCGGCCTGCCCGAGGAGCTGATCGGCGGCAGCCCGGACGCCTTCTTCGGCCATTTCCTGGACGCCTGGACCCGCGACCCGGCGGCCCTGCCGGCGGATGTGCGGGCCGCGTACCTGAGCGCGTCCCGGGCCGCGGTCACCTCGATCGTCGCCGACTACCGGGCGTCCGCCGGGATCGACGTCGCCCACGACACCACCGACCGGGTGGCCGGCAACCAGCTGCGGATGCCCGTCACGGTGCTGCAGCAGGACTGGGGCGCGGCGCTCGGCTACGACGCGGCCGGGCTGTGGCGGGCCTGGGCGCCAGATCTGTCGCACCAGACGGTCACCTGCGGGCACTTCATGGCCGAGGAGGCGCCGGCGGAGGTGGTCCGGGCGCTGCGCACCCTGCTCGCGCGTCAGTAACGGGGTCGACCGCAGCCATCTCACGAGACGTAAGATATCCGACACTTTCTGTCACTCGTTGACATGGCCGGGTCGGCTCGTCGGCCCTTTCCCGGCCCGCACCGCTCCACGCGCACCCGGGCCTACCCACATGGGCTCTGACCTGCGGATATGTGACGTTACACAAAGTGGACGCCAGCGGCCGATCGGTGCTACACAGGCAGATATCGGCCAGCCAACGGCGGCGAGTCGCTCACCTGCTCGACCATCGACCGTCCACACGCACCGTCCCCACCGTCGGGCGTCGCCGAACGGACCGCAGCGGTCACGACCCGCCCACACGGCAAACCCGACAGGCGCCACACGTGTGACGGCCGCCCTCGACCAAGGAGTCGCCGTGGGGAACCTGCGTATCCGGTCCCGGCACCAGCCATTCGAGGTGGCCGCCCTGGCCATGGCTCCCGTGTGCGGTGTTCTGCTGCTCCTGCTCGGTGGTCGACCGACCTCGGTCCGGATGGCCATGCCGGTGCCGATCCAGATCTGTTGGGAGATCGGTCTGATCCTGGTCGGCGTGGGGGGTCTGCTGGGCATCCTGTGGCCGGGGCGGCTCGCCACCGGGCTCGGCATCGAGCTCGCCTCGGTCGTGGTGTTCGGCACCATCAGCGGCATGTACACGATGGCGCTGCTGGTCGTGTCGGGCCGGCAGGCCGTCGCGGCGGCGTCGTTCATCACGGCGCTCGCCGTCGGATCGCTGTGGCGGGCCGTCCAGATCGCCATCGACCTGCGCCGGCTGGCCCAGGCCAGCCGGTGCGTGGTCGTCGAACCCGCAGAAGGCGGTGTCCCGTGATCTCCACACCGGCGCCCGAGGCACCCCCGTGGCTGCAGGTGGCGCTCAGCGTGTTCGGCATCCTCGGCGGCAGCACCGGCCTGGCCGCCATCGCCACCGTCGTGGTGCAGCGGGGCAAGTTCAAGGCCGACGCCGCCGACACCCTCACCGAGGCCGCCCTCACCCTGGTGCAACCGCTACAGACCCGGATCACCGAACTGGAGGAGGAGGCGCTGAGCGCCCGGTCGGAACTGGGGGTGCTGCGTGAGCAGGTCAACCAGTTGCAGTTCGTGGTCCGGGTGCTCACCCGGACGCTGGACCGGTGGCGTGCCGCGATCCGCTCTCCCGACGCCACCCTGCGCAAGGTCCGGGCGGTGGTCGCGGAGTCCGAACGGCTGCCGGACGACCAGTGAGGATCGCCTGCACACCACCCGGATCCAGCGACGACCGCTCAGGAACGGCCCTGGTCGCGTAGCCGACCGGCGAGTTCGCGCACCGCGGCCCGGAACTCGGGGTCGGCCTCGCCCGGTTGGTGCCCCCGGATCGGCGGCGGTCGGTGCTCCCCTGGCGGCGCCAGCAGGTCCCGCGGATCCCGCAGCCGCCGATCGACCCGCCCGGCGGGATCGGTGGCGTCCGGCGGCGGATCGCCGGGCCGGTGCGCGGCGAAGATCCAGCCACCCACCGGGTCGGTGTCCCGCCAGAGGTTCAGCCACCGCCACCCGACCCGCTCCCCCACGTCCCGTAGCACCTCCTGGTTCAGGTAGGCCGGGAACAGCCGGGCGTACAGGCGGCCCAGCGGGGACCCGTAGGTGAGCAGCGCGACCCGTTGGCGCACCTCCGGTGGCAGCCGCAGCACCGCGATCGCCAGCAGCACCGAGCCGTGGCTGTGCCCGCAGAGCACCACCCCGGCGTGCCGCTCGGCGAGCTGGGTGATCCGGTCGACCAGCTCCGGCACCGCACGGTCGGCGTAGCTCGGGGGTGCGAACGGATGGGCGGCCCGGGGCCAGAACGTGCCCAGGTCCCACAGGATCCCGACGTGCCGGCGGAACCACGCTGTCCGGTAGGCGAGGATCCCGCCCAGCAGCAGGGCGAGCACCACGCTGGCCGTGAGGTAGCTGCCCGCGGTGAGGCCGATACCGACGGACCCGGCCGGCAGCCCGAAGAGACTCCGCGCCAGCTGGTCCGGTTCGAGCCCGAGCAGCCCCAGCACACCCGTGGTCAGGCCGATCACCGCCAGCGCCGCGTACGACACGGTGAGCATTCCCAGCCACTCGGTGAACCGCGCCCGGGCGATGGCCCTCGTCACCCCGTGCAGTTCCTCGACGGCATCCGGCGGCGGTGCCGGGAAGTCGCAGGCGGTGATCGTCCTCGCGGCACGCCAGCGCGGTCGCCGCGAGGTGAGCGTGATCGCACCGCCGAGCACCACTCCCGCGGTCACGTGGAGGAAGAAGGCCAGGATCGTCCACTGGTACGGCAGCGGCGGCCCGCCTTCGCCCTGGTAGCCGCCGAGCAGCTGCCCGGTCTGGTAGACCAGATTCGAGGAGAACGCACCGGCCAGACCGACCGCGAGCGCCGCCATGACCGCCGCGCCCAGCCCGGTTGGCAGAGCGGAGCGACGGTCCCCCCGGGCGTAGCGCCACAGCACCAGCCCGCTCAGCAACACGAGCAGCGCCATCTGGCCGAGCATCGCCCAGCCGACGATCCGCCCGTAGCCCGGCAGCCCAGGTGACGGCGGCCAGCCGCGCCCGTCGAGGGCGACGGCGGCGAGGGTGGCAACGCTCATGCCGTACGCCAGCACGCGTACCGTTCCGGCGCTCCAGGTGGCCGCCCGCGCGGTCCCCGCCCCGTCCAGCAGCCCCGGGACGACGAGCAGGCCGACGCAGACCAGCAGCACCGCCCCGGCGAGCGCCAGCAGGACGGTCGTCGCGGTGGTCCGGCCGCCGCTGGAACGGGCCTCGATCAGCACCAGGTCGAGCACGGCGAGCGCGGTGGCGACGTGGATCGCCCGCAGCCGTCCCACCAGTGGCTCGACCGCCCACAGCGGGTGGGCGACCGGACGGCGTCGGCGGGCACCGAGCAGGCGGAGGAGGACCACGGCGGCGACCGGCAGCAGGGCCAGCACCGCCAGTCGCTGCCCGACCTGACGGCCGTCGAGCTCGACCATGCCGGTGAAGGGAGCCGGGCAGCGGGCGACACCCAGGCACCGCCAGGCGAGCAGGTCGAGCGCGACACCGGCGATCGACAGCACGTACAGCGCGGTGAGGTTGAGCGCGAGGAGCCGGCACAGCACGGTGACCCCGGGCCCGCCGCGCCGGCCCACCGGTCGCATCCAGACCGCCACGTTGCTGAGCATGAACGGCAACAGGAGGACCAGGGAGAGGGTCCGCCCCACGGTGCCCGAGGGCAGGTCGCCCCACCGGTACGCCTCCAGCGTCACCCCGTCCGGCTCGATGTTGCCGGGTTGCCGCTCCGGGACCTGACGGTGGAAGCCACCGCTGCTGTCACCCGCGACCTGGTGGACGTGCGTCCGGTCGAGGACCCGCTCCGGTCGTGCCCCGGACACGCCGTGCACCCGCAGCTCCACGATGTCGTGTCGCGCCGGCTCGTCGCGGTGGCGCCGGGGTCCCTCAGACATCGGTCCGCCGCCGTTCAGTCGTCCCGTCCGCCCGGGCCGCGCGACGCCGCTGGCTCCGGTCGAGTAGCAACTCGGCCGCGATCATCAGCAGGAGCAGGACGGTGGTGACCGCGGCAGCCCCGAGCAGCCGCAGCTGCGTGCTCGCGAAGCCACCCAGGACGATCAGCGCCACCCCGACCAGCCGGGGTCGGGAGACGCTGCCGTCGATCACCGCCGAGAGCAGGAGCCGGCCGAGCAGGAACAGCACCGGGCCGCCGACGGTCACGGTCAGCCGAGCCGGGTCGGACGACCCCGGATCGACGATGGCCAGCTCCAGCCCGACCGACGTGGCCAGGACCCCGGCGATCATGACGAGGTGCAGGTAACCGGCGACCAGGGCCAGTCGGCTGCCGGGCGGGCCGGCCGCTTCGATGGCGGCGCCCAGGTGCCCGCCGGCGGGCATCAGGTAGAGCCGGGCGAGGGCCACCGCGGTCAGGAACGCCGCGGCGAACGCCACGCTGCGCCCCCGGTCGAAGCCGGACTCCCCGTAGGCGATGCCGGACATCAGGATCAGCTCACCCAGCGCGATGATGAAGATCTGTTGGTAACGCTCGGAGAGATGTTCCCCGTTCACCTGAAGGTCCGGCCACGAGCTGCGGCCCAGCCGCGGCGTCGGCCAGCCCAGCCGCGCCAGGCCGTAGTCCAGGATCAGAGCGAGCACCCAGAGCGCCTCCCGCGCCGGGGCGACGACCGCCCCGACCACCCAGAGCACGCCGGAGGCCGCGAACCAGATCGCCACCCGCGCGGTACGCAGTTGCAGCGGATGCCCCCGCAGGGCGGGGATGAGCAGGAAGGCACGGCCCAGGTGGATACTCACGTACGCGACCGCGAACACCATCGCCTGGGCGCCGAACGCGGTGGGCGCGGCGGCGGCCATCAGCAGACCACCGAACATCACCCAGAGCAGCAGGACGACGATCAGCGGGGTACGCGGGTCGAACCAGTCGGCCGACCAAGCGGTCACGAACCACACCCACCAGATCGCCGCCAGCAGCAGGAGCACCTGGAAGGCGCCGTGGAGGGTGAGGTCGTCGAGCAGCGCCCGGGACAGTCGGGTGAGCGCGAAGATGATGGCCAGATCGAAGAAGAGCTCCAGGAACGAGGTCCGCCGGGGATCCTCCCGCCGCTGCAGCAGCCGCCCCGGAAGCCCGTTCGCCATCGCCACCCTTCCCGGCCCCCGGTGCCGCCGCCTCCAGTCGTACCACCCGCGGGGTCCGGCCCGGGTCGATTCCGCCCGGACCGGCAACGCGCCTGTTCGGGCGGTCCGTGCCGGCGGGCGCCGTTAGAGTCGTCCCTATCCGGAGCATTTCGCACAAGCCGCCAGGAACCAGGAGAAGGCCGTGGCGCCCAGCGTCAAGCGCACCGAGTTGCAGCGTCATCCGGCCTCCGCGCCGGGCCGCCTGATCGTGCAGACGCTCTTCGAGATTCCGGTCGGGCAGGCGTCGGGGCGGCACAGCCACCCCGGCGAGGAGGTGGGCTACCTCATCCGGGGGACGGTCGACATGGAGTTCGACGACCGGCCGACGCTGACCATCCACGCCGGGGAGCCGTTCCTGATCCCGCCCCGGACGATCCACAATGCTCGCAACGTCACCGACGACACCACCACGATGATGCTCTCGACGTACATCGTCGAGGAGAACGAGCCCCTGGTGACGCAGTACCCGTGACGGACGGTGGCGGCTAGCCGGGTTGACCGGTGGCCGCCCGCTCGGCGACCACCACCGAGATGCCGTCCAGGACGCGTTGCAGACCGAACTCGAAGGCGTACTCCGGCCCGTACGCGGCGCCGTGCTGCTGGCCCGCCGCGGTGCCGACCCGGGCGGCGGTCGGGTAGCTGCCGGCCGACATGACCCGCTCCAGCCAGGGGGCGTGCGACTGCCACCACTGGCCGTCGGTCATGCCGGTCTCCCGCTCCAGGTCGACCACCTCGGACGCGGCGCGCGCGGCACTCTTCACGTGCCCGAGGACGAGGGTGAGCACGGCGTCCATCTCCACGTCGGTGAGCCCGATGTCGGCGACGGCGCCCAGCTCGTGGTCGTACTTGCCCACCAGGTGGGGACCGAGCACGGGCCGGGTCGTCTCGGCCCGCAGCATCCAGGGATGGCGCTGGTAGAGGGCGAGGTTGTCCCGGGCGATCCGCTCCAGCCGGGCCCGCCAGTCACCGGCGACGGTGGCGTGGGGCATCTCGCCGTACACGGTGTCGATCATGACGTCGACGAGTTCGGCCTTGCCCGGCACGTAGGTGTAGACGGACATGGTGCCGACGCCCAGCGCCTCAGCGACCCGGCGCATGGTCAGCGCGTCGAGGCCCTCGGCGTCCGCGATGGCGATGGCGGCCCGGACGATCCGGTCGACACTCAGCCCCGGCCCGGCGCTGCGGCTGGTCGGCTCCCGGGTGCGCCACAGGATGCCCAGGCTGCGGGCCGGGTCCGCGGTCGCCCTGCGCTCATTAGCCATGGTGCGACCATCCTAGCCGTACGCCGTACGCCGCGTGTCGACCGGACCGTCAGTCGGTCACCGAGGCGATCGAGCGCAGCCAGCGGTATCCCGCGCCGAGCGTGGCCGCGAACGCGATCACCACGGCGTACGACCACGCGTCCGCGCCGCCGGTCAGGTCACCGAGGCGGTGTGCGAGGAAGCCGACGAACGTGGCCATGCCCAGCCCGGTGACCACGACGACCGCGCGCAGGTCGGTCACCACCGCCGCGTACGCCCCGGCGGCGACGCACATGAGCAGCGTCCGGGCCGGCAGTTCCGCCGGGGAGAACAGCCCCGCCGCGAGCAGCGCGGCACCGATCATCAGCGCCCACCCGGCTGCCACGCTCATCCCGGTCGGTGTCGACCGGACCGCGACCGTCTCCCGCTCCTGAACGACAACCACAGCACGCCTCCGGCGAGGGCGACGGCCCGTACCTCGGACCCGCCGATCGCCATACCAGCGCGCCAGGGCGGGCGACGGCGAGGCTTTTCACGCGTCCGTTACGCCGGTCGGCGCGATCGTGACGCCGCGTTCACGCGCAGCCGTCCGGCCGGCCCGGTCACACCGCTTCCCGATCGTCGGTCAGCGTCGGGCCGGCGGCGGCCGGCACCAGGTGACGCACCTCGAGGTCGCCGTCGGTCAGCTCCCGGGCCCGCTCCTCGGCCTGGCGGTCCTCGCTGGTCAACCGACCGCCGTGCTGGCGCAGGTGCTCGTCCCAGGACGGCACCAGGTACACCTCGACGAACCGGTCGGTAACCTCGGCCGGCCGGAACAGCCCCCAGCGCATCGCCCCGGTCCGCTGGCGTGCGCCGCGCACCAGGTCCATCGCCGCCAGGAACGGTTGTGTCCGCTCCGGCCGGACGGTGTACTGGACCATCACCAGCACCGGCCCCACCCGGGGGCCGGGCTCGTGCGCCAGGTGCAGCTGCGGCCAGTAGGCGGCCGGGTCCCGGTCCACCGTCGGTAGGTCCGGCAGCGGCCAGATCCGACTGGTCACGGTCCCGACCAGCATGAACACCGCCGCGGCGAGGAAGGCGGTCACCAGCCCGGCCAGGTCGGCCACCAGACCCCAGACGAACGCGCCCACCGCCTGTCCGCCGGCGAAGAAGACCTGGTAGACGGCCAGACCTCGGGCTCGCACCCAGCTCGGTAGGAAGACCTGCATCTCGGCGTTGACGTTGGCCAGCACCGTCACCCAGGCCAGCCCGGCGGGCAGCAGGGCGAGGAGCACCAGCGGCACCACCTGCACCGTGCCGACCACCGTCAGCGCGACGGTGAACAGCACCCCGGCGATGAACAGGAGCTGGTTCGCCGACAGCCGGGTCCGGATCACGGCCAGCAGCAGGCCACCCGCGATGGCTCCCACCCCGAGGGCGGCCAGCAGCAGACCGTACCCGCCCGAGCCCAGCCCGAGCCGGCGGCTGGCCACCAACGGCAGCAGCGCCCACAGGGAGCTCGCCGGGATGACGAAGACCAGCGCGCGGCGCAACAACCGGCGCACGGTCGGCGAGTGCCGCACGTAGCGGCTGCCGGCACGCAGCGCCGCGGTGAACCGCTCGGGCACCTCGACCGCGCGGGCGTTGCCCGGTCTCCAGCGCGCCAACGCGTACGTGAAGATCAGGAACGCGACGGCGTTGAGCGCGAAGACCGGGGCGACACCGGTCCGGGCGATCAACACGCCGGCCACCGCCGGCCCGACCGCCCGCGCCATGTTCACGCTGATCGAGCCGAGCGCGGATGCCGCCCGGAGCTGGTCCTGCGGCACCAGTTCCGGGATCACCGCCGCCCAGGCCGGCAGGGTGAGCGCCTGCCCCACCCCGAACGCGAAGGTGAGGGTGAGCAGCAGCGCGGGCGGCATCCGGTCGGTGACCGTGAGCAGGGTCAACGCGGCCGCCACCGCCACCAGGAACAGCTGCACCGCGATCAGCAGGTGTCGACGGTCGAAGCTGTCGGCCAGCACGCCGGCGGGCAGCGCCAGCAGCAGCACCGGCAGCAGACTGGCGGTCTGGACCAGAGCGACCAGGGTGGAGGCGTTGGAGTGGTGGATCAGCAGCCACTGCGCGCCGACCGTCTGCATCCAGGTGCCGATGTTGGCGGCGAGCAGGGCCAGCCACAGGTTGCGGTAGACGGCCGTCCGCAGCGGCGCCCACGCCGAGGCCGAATGCCGGGCGGATCCGGCTTCCGCCGTCACCACCGCCCGTCCGCGCGCAGCACGCGCTCTCCCGAGACGTAGAGATCGTCGGGGGCGAGCAGCAGCAGCCGGACGACCTCGGCGGCGACCTGATCGGGCATGGCGTACACCTCGTCGAGAAACTCGGCGCCGACCCGTTCCTGCAGGCGGGTCGGCATCGGCCCGGGATGCAGCTGCATCACCTTGACCTGGTTGCTGTGCTGGGCCTCGGCCAGCGACTCGACCAGGCTGCTGCCGTAGCTCTTCGTCGCCCGGTACACCGGGATGCCGGGCCGGGGAGATGTCACCGCCATCGCGCCGATGTACACCAGGTTCCCGTGGCCCTGCCGGTGCAGGTGCTCCAACGCCTCCCGGAATACGTACGTGGTGCCCAGCACGTTGGTTTCCACGGCCCGCCGGATGTGCTGCACGGACAGGTCCGCCAGGTCGCCGCCCGCCCACATCGACGCACAGGCCGCCACCCCGTCGATCGTGCCGTAGCGTCCGACCACCTCGGCGAACGCGTCATGAACCTGCTCATGGGAGGAGACGTCACACACCGCTCCGGCGCAGCCCAGCTGGTCGGTCACCGCGTCGACCTCAGCCGCCACGTTGCCGAACACCGCGACCTGGTGCTCGTCGACCAGCAGCCGGGCCACCGCGAGGCCGAGCCCGCTGGTACCGCCGACCACCACGAAGGTTCTGGCACCCATGTCACTCCAGCCGCCATCAGCAACTGTCACGCGGGGCCGCGTGATGGCGCGTTCTTCCCGTTTGCGGACCCCACACACCCGTCGGCCGGTAGTGCTGGGCATACCCCGGGAGTGGATCTGGACGGCTGGGTCGGCCCGGACGCGGCGATTAGCGTCTGCGTCATGACCCCGGAACAACCCCGCCACCTGGCCGAGGCATTGCGCCGCCGCGGCTGGCTGGTCTCGGCCTGGCCCTGGCGCGCGCTGGTCTACCTGGTCAGCACCGTGCCGGTCTCCGGCGTGATCGCCGTCGGGCTGCTCGTGATCATCGGGCCCCTGCTGGCCGCCCTCAACGCGGTGTGGCTGCACGGCCGGCCACCGGAGCTTCCGCTCCTGGTGTTCCTGGCGGTCGGCAGCGTCTCCCTGCTGGCGCTGGCGCCGCTCGTGAGCTTCCCGGTGGCCGTCGTGGAGCGGTGGCGGCTCGGCCTCGTGGACGGCCGGCCGCTGCCCCGGTCGCCGTGGCCGGGCCTGGCTGCCCGCTACCGCACCGCCGCCGGGTGGCGCGAGGTGGCGTACCTGTTCTGGCTGGGCGGGTTCGTGCCGGTGGCGTACTGGGTGCTCCTGCTGGTGGTGCTGCTCGACCTCGGGATGATCACCAGTCCGTGGCTGGCCGGCGACGCCGAACCGGTGGTCATCTGGCGCCCGATCGAAACCACCGGCGAAGCCGTTCCGTACGCGGTCGTGGGCGTGCTGCTCCTCCCGGTGCTCTGCTACGCGGCCGGACTGCTCGCCGCCCTCCAGGCCGCCGTGGCCCGGTGGGCTCTGGCCTGGCCGGTCGACGCGGCGGCGCTGCGGGAGGTCGCCCGGTCCCGGACCCGGCTGGTCGGCGTCTACGAGGCCGAGCGACGTCGGATCGAGCGCGACCTGCACGACGGCGCCCAACCCCGGCTGACCAGCCTCACCCTCCAGCTGGGCCTGGCCCGGCTGGACGTGCCCGAGGACTCCCCCGCCGCCCGGCCGCTCGCCGTCGCGCACGACCAGGCACGGGGCCTGATGGTGATGCTCCGGCAGTTGGTGCACGGCATCCGGCCGCAGAGCCTCACCGACCTCGGTCTCGCCGGTGCGGTGCGGGAGCTGGCCGACGCGGCCACCGTCGCGGTCGTCGTACGGACCGACGTCGACGGCGAGCTACCGGAGCTCGTCGAAACCACCGCCTACTTCGTGGTGTCGGAGGCGCTGGGCAACGTGGCCCGGCACGCCGGGGCGACCCGGGCCGAGGTGCGCCTCACCCGCACCGGCGGTGACCTCGTCGTCGAGGTGTCCGACGACGGCCGTGGGGGCGCCGATCCCGCCCGGGGCACCGGCCTGACCGGCCTCGCCGACCGGGTCGCCGCCGCGGACGGCCGGCTGCTGCTGTCCAGCCCGCCCGGCGGGCCCACCCTGGTACGGGTGGAGCTGCCATGCCGCCCGTGACCCGTGTCGTGCTGGCCGAGGACGAGGTGCTGCTGCGCGAGGGCCTCGTCGCGCTGCTCACCCGATTCGACTTCGCGGTGTGCGCCGCCGTCGGCTCCGCTCCGGAGCTGCTGGACGCGGCCCGCACGCACCAGCCCGACCTGGTGCTGACCGACATCCGGATGCCGCCCGGCCGGCGGGACGACGGGTTGCGCGCGGCCGTGGCGTTACGCGCCGAGCGGCCCCAGCTCCCGGTCGTGGTGCTCAGCCAGTACGTGCAGACCGGGTACGCCGCGGCGCTGCTGGACAGCGGCGACGGCCAGCGGGTGGGCTACCTGCTCAAGGACCGGGTGGCGGAGGTCGCCGAGTTCGTGGACACGCTGCGCCGGGTCACCGCCGGCGGCACCGCCATCGACCCGGACGTCGTCCGGCAACTGCTGCACCGCCCGCGCGACCCGCTCGCCGCGCTCTCCGCCCGGGAACGTGAGGTGCTGGCGCTGCTGGCCGAGGGCCGGTCCAACGCCTCGATCGCCGCCCGGCTGCACATCACCGAGGCCGCGGTCGGCAAGCACGTCGGCAACATCCTGCTGAAGCTCGACCTGCCGCCCAGCGACGACACCAACCGCCGCGTCCTCGCGGTGCTCACCTTCCTGCGCGCCGACCCGGCCAGCTGACCAGCGCCGGGCGCAGGTCAGGCCCGACCGGCCGGGGCGTAGATTCGATCACCGGGACCGCCGTCACCAGGGCGCGGACCGGGAGACGGGAGTACGGCATGGCGGAGGCGCTGCGGGTCGGTCTGCTGGGGTACGGGCTGGCGGGCCGGGTGTTCCACGCACCGCTGATCGCCGCCACGCCCGGGCTGCGGCTGGACGCCATCATGACCCGCGATCCGCAGCGGCGCGAGCAGGCTCGGCAGCACCACCCGGACGCCCGCCTGGTCGACGACGCCGACGAGCTGTGGCGTACGCCCGACGCGTTGGACCTGGTCGTGGTGGCGACGCCGAACCGCCTGCACGTGCCGATGGCCCTGGCGGCGGTGGCCGCCGGCCTGCCGGTCGTCGTCGACAAGCCACTGGCCCCCACCGCCGCCGAGAGTGGCGCGCTGGTCGAGGAGGCCGACCGCCGGGGGGTGCCGCTGACGGTGTTCCAGAACCGCCGGTGGGACGGCGACTTCCTGACCGCTCGCCGCCTCGTCGAGCAGGGCGAGTTGGGGCGGGTGCTGCGCTTCGAGTCCCGGTTCGAGCGCTTCCGTCCGACGATCAAGCCGGGCTGGCGGGAGCTCGCCGGCCCCGAGGAGGCCGGCGGCGCCCTCTTCGACCTCGGCGCCCACCTCATCGACCAGGCGGTGCAGCTCTTCGGCCCGGTCGACCGCGTCTACGCCGAGGTCGACCGCCGCCGCGAGGGCGCCGCGGTCGACGACGACGCGTTCGTGGCGTTGACCCACGCCAACGGGGTCCACTCGCACCTCTGGATGGGCGCGGTGACCGCTCAGCTCGGGCCCCGCCTGCGGGTGCTCGGCGACCGGGCCGGCTACACGACGTACGGGCTGGACGTGCAGGAAGCGGCGCTGCACGACGGCGGCCGACCGGACCAGCCGGGCTGGGGCGAGGTCCCGCCGGAGCGGTACGGCCTGCTCGGCGTCGACGGTGACCTGCGGTCGGTGCCCACCGCGCCCGGCTCGTACCAGAGCTTCTACCAGCAGGTGGCGGCGGCGCTGCGGGACGGCACGCCGATGCCCGTGGATCCACGGGACTCGGTCGCCACCGTCGCGTTGATCGAGCTGGCGCACCGGTCGGCTGTCGAGGGCATGGTGCTGCCGGTTCCGACGGGCCCCGCCGCCTGACCCCTGCCGCGTGCTGGGCCGGCCCGACTCGGGCCGGCCCTAACCGGCGTCCTGCTCGGTGGGGGCTTCGTCCGACGCCCGGGCTTCATCGTCGGTCAGCGCGTCCTCGGACCGGTCGGTCAGCGGGGCCAGCCGATGCTCAGCCTCCCGCGTCTCCTGCTCGATCCTCGGGTTCTCCTCGTCGGGACCCTGCGACATGGGCGACCTCCATCGGGCACGAATCGGCCACTTCGGGGATACCCGGCCTGACGCGGGGAACACGGGATCGCGCAGAGCGGCCTGATCACTTGATGGTGAGCAGTTCACACCGGCCGGCAGAGAGCTGCTACTCCTCGTCAACTGATCAGGGAGATCCCAGTTCCTCGGCGACCCACAGGCCACGCCCCTGGAGACCCACCACCAATCCACGCGTCTGGAGAACGATGATCGCTCTCTGGACCGTGGTCACGCTGACCTTGTAGAGGTCGGCGAGTTCGTTGTACGTGGGCAGACGTTCGCCGGGGGCGTACTCGCCGCTCTTGATGCGAGCGGCGAGGTCGTCAGCCACCTCGCGGTATCCGCCAGTAGGTATGGGCATGTGAAGGTTCCTTCGTTCGGCACCTTCCATCGGATCACGCTGACCACACCCCTTCAAGACCATCATTGCCTTAGGTACTAAAGGTCTCTAAGATCAGTGGGAGTGGTTGGTTCCTACGTTCGGCAAGCGGTGGACCGAGCCACAACCCCGCCCAGAGGAGCACGGCGGACAGGCGCTGCCCTCTCGGCGGGACCGAGCGCGCCTCGTGAAGGGAATCAGTTATGCCGATCGACGAGCCCGTGTCCCGCGCGACTGCGCTGTTCACGGCCGAACGGGTACTGGAAGCGCATTGGTCTCGGGCGTTCGATACGCCGTGGCGCGCGGGTGGGTGCGTCGAGTGCAGAGGTCAGACCGACTGCCCGCAGCTTGATTGGGCGTTGGCACTCGTGGCAGACGTCGCCTCAGTGATGCTTCAGAAGCGGTGATCTACGGGCCGAACGCCGTTTGGCAGGAGAGACCTTGGCGCTGTCTGCGGGTGAGAGCCGTGCGCCGGGCCGGCCGGTTGTCGCGCCGGGCTGGAGCCCAGGAGCGTTGCCGGCCCGGCCCGGTGCCGGATCAGCGCTGCTTCAGCTCGCGCCAGGAAGGGTGGGTGCCGCGCCAGGCGTCGGCCAGGATGGCCGCCGAGGCCCGGCTGGGGCACTGCTGCACCCGCTCACGACCCGACGCCCCACCGATCTGGGCGCGGACCTCCCAACCCTGCCCATCAGTACGGATGTACACGTCCCGGCGCCCGCGCGGAGTCGTGTCTCCGTTCCACCAGTGTTCCTCGACCTTCATTCGCCGACCGTATAGCAATTTCTGCGTCGGGGGTACGGCGCAGGTGAGGCTATACCGGGGCAAGAACCGCAATTCAGACGCAAATCGGGCCCAGCGTTAACCGTTCGAAACCACAACGGCGGCGCAATCTCTCCCCCTGAGCGACGGCTTAGAATGCCGACACCCCCGCCCCTGTTGATCAAGAGCTTCGCGTCAGGAATCGCGCCCCTGATGACGTAAACCTCTTGATCAACGCAGCGGACGGGGCGCGGGGGACGGGCGCGGGTGTGCGGGCGCGGGTGTGCGGGGGATCACCCCTGCGCGGTGAGCAGGTAATCGTCGGCTTCGGGGCTCCAGCGCAGGTCGACCGCACCGCCGGTGGCGGCGGCCTTGCAGAACTGGAGGAAGCTGCGGTAGCCCAGCTTCTTCTCGCTGAAGTCCGGCCGGGCCCGGCGCAGCTGGTTCTTCAGCCCGGACAGCGCCACCGGGTTGCCGCCGCTGCCCAGCTCCGCCACGACGCCGCGGAGCAGGCCGAAGGCCACCTCCCGATCGCCGTGCTCGGGCAGCGAGACCTCGGGGTCGCCCTTGGCGGGGCCCTCGGCCAGCTCGATCACGTTGTGCGCGGCGAGGTGGCGCAGCAGCTCGCCGAAGGTGCGGAACCCGTAGTCGGACTCGCTGAACGTCGGGTCCTTGCGCAGCAGGGTGCGCTTGAGCCGGGAGGCGGTCACCTCGCCGCTGGCGCTGCCCTGCAACCCCGCCACCGTCTGGGCCACCAGCACGGCGAGGGCGTCCACGTCCCGGCCGGGCTCCTCCCCCGCCGGCTGCCGTTCCTCCTCCGGCTCCTGCTCGCGCTCCGGCTCGGGTGCCCGCAGTTCCGGGCCCGGCTGCCGCACGGGACGGGCACGCCGGGCGCGGGTCGGCGGGATGTCCACACCCTCCAGCCGGTCGTAGTAGAGGAACTCGTCGCACGCCGGTGGCAGCAGCGCCGAGGTGGACCCCTCGACCCCGACGCCGATGACCCGCTTGTTCAGCTCACGGAGCTTGTGCACCAGCGGGGTGAAGTCGCTGTCGCCGCTACAGATGACGAAGGTGGAGATGTAGTCGCGCTCGAAGGCCAGCTCGATGGCGTCCACGGCCATCTTGATGTCGGCCGCGTTCTTTCTGGACGCTCCCATCCGCTGCGGGATCTCGATCAGCTCGACATGGGACCGGGTGAGCATCCGGCGGTCCTCGTCGAAGTACGACCAGTCGGCGTACGCCCGGCGCACCACCACGCGCCCGCGCTCGGCCAGCGCGTCGGCGATGGGCCGGAAGTCGAAGGCCATGCCGCCACGGTTGTCGCGAGCCCCCAGCGCGAGGTTCTCATAGTCGAGGAACAGGGCGATCCGGTCTTCTTGATCCACGCGGTTCACCCTACGCCGGTCGGCAGCCCGTCCGGTGGAGCTGAGCGAACGGGTGGGTCGCATCAGCTTGTCGGTTTCTTTCTACTTACCGGTCGTCGCTTTTCATGTTTCCATCTTGCTCTTGCAACGTGACGTTCGCCACTGGCATCATGACGGTCGATGCTGAGCGCCGGTGGAGCGCCGCGGACCACAGAGGAGAGTCCATGTCCCGGAGCAGGACGCCGGCGCGGCGACGCCCCCACCCACTGACCGCGGGCGCGATCGCGACCGCCACCGTCCTCACGTTGCTGGCCGGCGCGCCCGCGGCGACTGCCGCGCCCCGCGGGGGCGCGCAGCCGGTGGTCACCCGGGCCGCCCTCGACCCGGCGCTCGTGACCGGGCGTGGCGCGAACGTCGACTTCGTCGAGCAGGAGGCGGAGAACGCCCGCACCAACGGCGAGATCATCGGCCCGGACCGGTCCGCCTACACCCTGCCCGCGGAGGCGTCCGGCCGCCGGGCGGTCCGGCTCACCCCCGGGGAGCACGTCGAGTTCGTCCTACCCAGCGCGGCCAACGCGATCACCGTGCGGTACAGCATCCCGGACGCGCCGCGCGGCGGCGGGATCACCGCCCCGCTGGGTGTCGCGGTCAACGGCAGACATCTGCGCAGCATGACGCTGACCTCGCAGTACTCGTGGCTCTACAACCAGTACCCGTTCTCCAACGACCCTCAGGCCGGGCTGTTGCACCCGGACTGGTGGATCACCGAGTGCTCGTGCGTCCCGTCGGCCACCACGCCGTACCCGACCATCAGCACGCCGTTCCGGCCCACCCACTTCTACGACGAGCAGCGCCTCCTGCTCGGACGCACCTACCGGGCCGGCGACAAGGTCAGGCTCACCGCGCCGCCCGGCAGCGCCGCCGCCTGGACCGTCATCGACCTGCTCGACTCCGAACTGGTCGCACCGCCGCACGTCCGGCTCCTCGCCGCGAACGTGCTGGCCTTCGGCGCCGACCCCACCGGGCGGCGGGACTCCGCCGACGCCCTCGACCGGGCCATCGCCTTCGCCCGGCGCACCCACCTGAAGGTGTACATCCCGCCGGGCACCTACCAGGTCAACCGGCACATCATCGTCGACGACGTGACCATCGAGGGCGCCGGCAACTGGTACACCATCATCAAGGGCCGCGAGGTCGCCCTGCCGACGCCGGCCCCGGACGGCTCGGTGCACACCGGCGTCGGCTTCTACGGCCGCGACGCCGCCGACGGCGGCAGCCGCAACGTCCACCTCTCCGGTTTCGCCATCGAGGGCGACGTCCGCGAACGCATCGACACCGACCAGGTCAACGCGATCGGTGGGGCGATGAGCGACTCGACCATCGACGGGCTCTACGTGCACCACACCAAGGTGGGCCTGTGGTTCGACGGGCCGATGAGGAACGTGCGCGTCACCAACAACATCATCGTCGACCAGATCGCGGACGCCCTCAACTTCCACACCGGGGTGACCGACTCGCTCGTCGCGCACAACTTCGTCCGCAACACCGGCGACGACGGCCTCGCCATGTGGTCGGAGAAGACGGCCAACGCGCGGAACACGTTCGACCACAACACCGTGCAGTCCCCGACTCTGGCGAACGGCATCGCGATCTACGGCGGCACGGACAACACCGTGTCGAACAACCTGATCGCCGATCCGGTTCGCGAGGGCAGCGGCCTGCATGTCGGCGCCCGGTTCGGCGCGGAGCCGTTCGCCGGGCACCTGCGCATCACCGGGAACACCACCGCCCGCGCGGGCACGTACGAGCTGAACTGGAACATCGGACTGGGGGCGATCTGGTTCTTCGCCCTGGACCGGAGCATCGACGCGGCCATCGAGGTGACCCGCGACGCGTACCTCGACAACACGTACAACGCGATCATGCTGGTCAGCGACTGGCCGGTGAAGGACCTCTACTCGATAACCAACGTGCGCTTCCGGGACATCCGCGTCGACGGCACCGGCACCTCGGTGGTCAGCGCCCGCACGGCCGGGTCGGCCTCGTTCGCCAACGTGGACGCCCGCAACGTGGGCGCGGTCGGCGTCAACAACTGCGGGTCGTTCCACTTCACCCCGGCCGGCTCCGAGTTCACGCTGACCGACCTCGGCGGCAACGACGGCGGCTGGCTCGCCCCGTGGCTGCTGCCGAACACCATCACCTGCGACGACCGGCCGCCCGTATCGCCGCCGCCACCACCGGCTCGGTGGTGACATGCGACGGGGTCCCGGCATCGGGCCCCCGTCGCCGTAGCCCGCCGCCCGTCAGCTGCCCAGCCGCTGCCGGGCCAGGAACTTCGGCACCACCATCCGCCACGCCTCGGTGACCAGCTCGGTCATGTAAGCGTGCTCCAGCCGCGAGGTGTGGCAGCACACCCAGTGAAAACGCAGGTCGGCCTCGCCGGGCAGGAAGAACAGCTCCGGCTCGGCGGCCACCAGCCCGGCCCTCTCCTGCTTGGGGAACCCGAAGCCCATCGTCGCCTCGTCGCGGGAGAACGCGACGTAGACGATCGACCCGACCCGGAACTTCACCCGGTCCCGGATCAGATGCTCGCTGCTGCGTGGCAGCGTCCGGGCCAGGGCCCGCACGTCGGCGACGGTGACCATGCCACGACCGTAACGGCCCGCGGGCCCGCCCGGGGAGAGGCCGGGCCGCGGTGCCGTCAGCGCGGTCGGGCGTACGCCAACGGCACGGTCGTCGGCTGGCCGTTCCAGCTGCCACTGAGGACAGCCCCGGCGGCAGCCACCGCGCCGGCGCCGGGCCGACGGACGACGACCAGCTCGACCGAGTCGGTGCCGATGAGCGTGACGTCCTCGTCGACCACCGGCTCCCGAGCGTCGGCCGGGAGCACCCCGGCGTCGCTGGCGACGATCGTCACGGTCGGCTCACGCAGCTCGCGTCGGCCGTCGACCTCGAAGTACTGCTCCGCCTGACCGGTGCCGGCGAGAATCGCGTCGGCCAGTGCCGCCGCGTACACCGGGTCCGCGCAGCCGTCGTACACCCAGCGCGGGCCGAGCACCGAGTGCTCGGTGGTGCCGACGAGCCACTCCTCGGCGCCGTCCAGGGGTGCGGCGCGGTAGGTGAGCGGGACCTGGTGGACGGGGCCGTCGGCGGCGCCGACCAGCATCGTCTCGATGCCGACCGCGCCGGCCGGATCGTCGAAGCGGTAGGCGCCCCGGCTCACCACGTCGGCGCCGGCCGGCCCCCGGTACCACGGTCGGCCGGGCAGCCAGGTCGCCAGCAGGTCGAGCTTCGAGGGGCGCAGGGTCGCCCGGTGCAGCAGTGCCATGCCGCCAGCCTAGGGACGACCGTGCGTCCGCCTGCTCTCGGGTCGGACCGTCGACGGCCGGCCACGAGAACCGGCGGACGCGGTACGACGGTCACCGTCGCGGCCCACGCTCACACGCCCCCGCACGGGTTGCCGCCCACCGTGCAGGCCTCCGGCGCCCTGGCCTTCGGTCGACTGTCGCGGACGTCGAAGCGGAACGTCTGCGACCCGCCGGCCGGCACGGCCGGCCCGGTGAAGGTGAGCGTCCGCCCGTCCTGCCGCAGATCGGCGCCGTCGACGTCGTCGACGCTGCTGCCCTCGGCGAGGGTGACCACCACGACCCAGTCCCCCGCCGGCGCGCCCGCCGGGTTCTCGACCACCACCTCGCCGGTGTAGCCGAACAGCCGGCTGGAATCGGTGCGATAGCTGGCGGTCAGCGGCGGTGGCGCCGGAACCGAGGCGAGAGTGGGCGACGGCTTCGCCGTCGGGGTGCGGCTCGGGCGGGCGGTCGGCGACGCGGCGGTCCGCGAGGGGCGCGCCGAGGGTGTCGCCCTCGGTGTGCCGCTGGGCGCGGCGGCCGCCACGGGCGACGCGGACGGGGACAGCGACGGGGACGGGGACACCGGGGCCGGTGCGGCGGCGCTGTCCGGCTCGTCCGGCAACGTGACCCATGCCGCCAAGCCCGCGACCAGTACGGCCCCGGCCAGCACCGCGCCCACCGTGCGGCGACGGCGGCGAGCCCGGGCGGCGCCCTGGCCGCGCGCGGCGATCGTCGGCAGTTCGGCCGTCAACCCGGCTTCGCCGCGCCGCAGGTCGACCTGTTGGAAGGCGAGCCAGTCGAGAATGGCCGGCAGTCGCACGGTCAGCGCCTGCCGGAGTTGCTGCTCGCGTGGATCGTGCTGTTCGGCGGACCAGGTGCCGTGTGTCGTGACCTCCCGCACCGCCAGCCGGCAGCCCTGCTTCGTGGCGGTGACGGCACAGGTCACCTCGCTGAGCCGGCCGCTCTCGTCGCAGCGCAGCGCGAGCAGCTCCAACACCTGCCGCTCGGTCACCTCGACCTCGACGTCGGCGTCGAAGCCGGGCAGACCGGCCGTGTGCAGCACCAGGCGGTCCTGGACTCCCGCCACCGTTTCGGCCTCGGCGAACCACCGGCCGAGCAGTTCCCGATCCGTCAATGCGAGCCACACCCGGTCCGGCGGGTGGGACAGGTCGACCTGCGCGCCGATCTCGATCACGGCGAGACTCTACGGCTTTCGCTTCTGCCCCGTCCGGCCCGCCCGGACCGGCCGGGCGATCCGGTCAACCCCAGTGGGACGCCCGCTCGGCCGCCGCCGCCAACGCGTGCCGGGCGTCGGCGCTGACCTCGGCGACCAGCTCGGCCGCCGGCAGGTCCCGGGCCAGGGGATGTGCCTGCCCGGCCCACAGGTTCGGCACCGAGGCGTCCCCGTCGCGGCGGGCGGCGGCGAGCAGCGGGCGGGTCAGGTGCAGCACCTGCGGGTAGCCGGCCGGCGCCGCCGCGTCGTGCCGACGCAGAAAGTCGTTGACCACACCGCGGGCCCGCTTGCCGGTGTACGCGCGGGTCAGCGCGGTCGGCGCGGAGCTGGCCACCGCCGCCCGGTGCATCGGGGAACTGCCCGCCTCCGGGCAGCGCAGGAACGCCGTGCCGAGCTGCGCGGCCGCGGCGCCGGCGGCCAGCACCGCGGCCACCCCGGGGCCGTCGACGACGCCGCCGGCGGCCACCAGCGGCCGGTCACAGCCGGCGGCGGCCAGTCGGAGCATCGGCAGCAGCCCGTAGTCGTCGTCATCCGGCAGGCCACCGCGATGTCCACCGGCCTCGGTGCCCTGCACCACCACGGCGTCCACGCCCAGTTCGGCGGCGGCCGTGGCGGCGTCCGGCCGGGTGACCGTGGCCCACACCTCGGTGCCCCGCTCGCGCAGGGCGGCCACCGCGGCCCGGTCCGGCAGCCCGAACACGAAGGACACCACCGGGACCGGGTCGGCCAGGAGCATGGCCAGCTTGTCCGGGTACCCGTCGTCGCCGCCCACCGGCTCGCCCAGGCTCACCCCGCGCTCGCCGGCGTGCGGGGCGAGCCGGTCGGCGTACGCCCGGATGGCGGCCTCGTCGACGGCGCCGGAGCCGGGCAGGAAGACGTTCACACCGAACGGCCGGTCGGTGCGGGCCCGGACCTCGGCGATGTCGGCGGCCAGCCGGCCGGTGTCGATCATCCCGGCGGCCAGGAATCCCAACCCGCCGACGGAGGAGACGGCCGACACGAGCGCCGGCGTGGACGGGCCGCCGGCCATCGGGGCGGCGACGATCGGGTGGCGCAACGCGGACAGCACGGACATCCACTCATCCTGTCGCACCGACCCCACCCGCGACCGCCGGGTGCTCGGGTCCGTCAGCCGGGGGCGGGCCGGTCGCACCGGCGGCCGGCGGCGCACCCCGAGGGTGCTGCCGTCACCGTCGGGCCGTGTGTCGCCACCACAGCACACCGCCCAGACCGACCAGCGCCAGCAGCGTGCCGGCGCCGGCCACCAACGGCCAGGTCCGGTCGCCTCCGACGCCCACGTCCGCCGCCGCCGGCCGGGCCGTGGTGGGCGCCAGCGGGCCGGCGGTGGTGGGCGCGTCCGGTCGTGGGGTGGCGGCCGCCCCCGTCGGGACGGGGTACCGCAGGATCGCCGAAGGGGTGCCCTGCGGCTGTCCGGCGGACTCGGAGACGGTGAGCAGGGACCGGCCGTCGCGGCTGTAGGTGATCGACTCGCCCTGGGGTTCGTCGGGCAACGGGGTGACCCGCGGGACGCCGCCGGTCAGCGCGCGGACCAGGTCGCCGTCGGGCACGTCGTACTCGTAGGCGTCCGCGTAGCTGCGCAGCACGACCCGACGCCCGTCGGGCGCGCTCGCCGCCCCGGTGACCACGCCGCGGCCGAGGAAGGAGTACGGGTTGCTGGTCGTGGAGGCCGGCAGGACCACCTGACCGACCGAGGCCAGCGGCGTCGCCGCCGCGGGTCGCAGCGCGGTGGTCGGCGCGTACAGGAAGACCGTGCCGCTGCCGCCCTTGGTCACGATCAGCGGGCGCCCGGCCGCGTCGATCAGCAGCGCCTCCGCGTCGTGAGGGCGGTCCGGGTACGTCATCCGGTGCAGCACCGGCTGGTCCGCGTCCGGCGCGAGCCGCCACAGCGCGATCGTCTTGCGCGTGCGGTCGTTGTCGCCGATGTCGGCGACCCAGAGGGTGCCGTCCGGGCCGACGGCCAGGTCCTCGGTGTCGCGCGGCTGGGAAGGGTAGGCGACCGTCCGCACCACCGCGCACCGCCGGTCGAGGAAGAAGATCCGGCGGCGGGCCTCGTCGTCGGCGCCGTCGTTGACCACCACGTACCCGTCGTCCGTGGCGACCATCCCGGAGATCTCCCGGAGCCGGTCGTCGCGCACCTGGCAGACCGGTGTTCCGGCGCCGGGCGCGCCGGCCAGCGCCGCGCCCGGCGCCAGCACCAGCGCCATCGGCACCGCGCCGACGAGCAGGGTGGCCAGCGCCGTTCCCGCCCGGGCG
>NZ_RCVI01000256.1:0-20028 GCF_003667455.1 Micromonospora sp. CV4
GGCGGGCACGGCGGCCGGCGCGGCCTCCGCCGGGGCCTGAGCCTGGGCCGCCTGCGGGGCGAGCAGGCCGTGATCGTTGAGCACCTGCATCCCGCCGGTCAGGAAACGCAGCCCGACGAGCGCGGACAGGGTCAGGATCGCCACGTTGAGCAGCTTGAAGAAGCCGTAGTCGGGCGCGGTGATCAGGAAGAAGAGGCTGATCGGCGCGAACGCCACGGCGAGCATCGAGGTGACCGTGATGGCCACCATCACCAGAGCCAGCGACTGGCGCACCGAGAGGCGGGCACCGAACACCAGGTTGAACAGGTAGAGCGTGGGCAGGCAGATGGCCAGCGTGACCAGGAACAGCAGCGGCAGCTTCAGCGCGGAGGTCAGCGCCATCAGCGGGCTGTGAAAGGCGCCCAGCACCGCCCCGTAGCAGGCGAGCGCGATGGCGGAGCTGGCCAGCATGCGCCCGGTCAACGCGTTCAGGTCACGCTCGGCGACGATCTGCTGCCAGATGCCCTGCCGGTCGCGGAGGATGCGCTCGATGACGAGCGGGCTGGGACGGTCACCCGACACGGGTGCACCCCTCTCGGTGGGTCTTGCACAGTGGACTGGGTGCGCAGACCGTAGGACACCGGCGGGTGCCGCCGCCACCCCGCTCCGGCGTGGTGTCAGCGCCACCCCACGTCGATGCGGCCACCGCGCTCGTCGAAGAAGTGCAGCGCGTCCATCCGGACCGCCACGGCGAGCGGGTGACCTGCGGCGACCGCCGGGTAGGGCGCCAACCGCACCGCCAGCTCCGCCGGGCGGCGGTGGTGCCGACCCGGGTCCGGAAGGACGCTCGTCCGGGTCCCACCGGCGGCGTCGTCCGCCTCCGGAGTCTTGCCGGCCAGTCGCTGCATCACCGAGCTGAACCGGCGCAGACCGCGCTGGCCCACCGGCGGATCGTCCACCCGCGCGCCCATCTCGTCGACCACGATCGCGGTCGCCCCGATGTCGAGGAACGCCAGCGACTCGTGCCCGTGGTGCTCCAGGTAACGGATCCGGCCGCGCAGCACGTCGCCGGGGCTGTCCGGGGAGACCGGGGTGAGCGCCTCGGCCCGCATGCCGACCACGATCCGCTCGCCGTGGTAGTGCGCCACCGCCCGGCTGCGGATGTCGTCCCAGGGCAGGTAGAGCGACTGCTCGCCAAGGTTGAGCGTGACGTACCGGTCCAGGTGCACGTAGACCGACGCCTCGAGGAGGTTCATCCGCGGGCTGCCCAGGAAGGCGGCCACGTAGAGCGTCGCCGGCCGGCCGTACACCTGGGTGGGGGTGCCCACGTCCTGGAGCACGCCGCGGCGCATGATCGCCACCCGGTCGGCCATGGTGAGGGCCTCCGCCTGGTCGTGGGTGACGTAGACGGTGGTGACGCCCAACTCCCGGGTGAGGCCCGAGATCTCCGCACGCAGCTCCGCGCGCAGCCCGCTGTCCAGGTTGGACAGCGGCTCGTCCATCAGGAACAGCCCCGGTCGGCGGACGATGGCCCGACCCATGGCGACGCGCTGCCGCTGACCGCCGGAGAGCTGACCAGGCTTGCGGGCGAGCACGTCGCCGATGCCCAGCGCGCTGGCCACGTCGGTGACCCGCTCACCCCGCGGCGTCGGCTCCATCCCGGCCAGGCGCAGCGGGAACGCGATGTTGTCACCCACCGTCATGTGCGGATAGAGGGCGAAGTCCTGGAAGACCATGGCGATCTTCCGGTCCCGGGGTGGCAGGTCGTTCGCGAGCTCGCCGTCGAGCAGCACCGCGCCCTGGGTCGGGTCCTCCAACCCGGCGATCATCCGCAGCACGGTGGACTTGCCGCAGCCGGACGGGCCGAGCAACACCATGAACTCGCCGTCGTTCACATCCAGGTTGATGCTGTCGACGGCCAGCGTGCCGTCCTTGAAGATCTTGGAGACATCCTTGAGCGCGACGGTGGTCACCGTCTCCTCCCCCAGCTCGTTGACCGAACTCCAGAAGACTGTGACCAGGATCATTGAATTCGCACATCGGGTGAACGTCTCATGTTCGATCGATGTCGCTGCTATTAAGCGACACAAGGTCGGCGCCGGGCGTGATCAGCAGCGCGGAGGCCTCTCGTCCGGCTCACCGAGGAACACCCGGCGTACCACCCGCTCCGCCGCGCTCCCGTCGTCCAGCGTGCAGAACCGGCCCCGGAAATGCGCACGGGCCTTGGTCGCCGCGTCCGAGCGCACCGCGTCGGTGCGGAACAGGTCGAGCAGGTCGGCGAACGTGGTGGCCACGGCGCCCGGCGGCTCCGCCGTCACGTCGAAGTAGACGCCCCGGGCCAGTCGGTACGCCTCCCAGTCCGGGGTGTAGAGCACGATCGGCCGGTCCAGCACCGCATAGTCGAACATCGCCGAGGAGTAGTCGCTGACCAGCACGTCGGCCACCAGGTAGAGGTCCTCGACCCGCTGGTGGCCGCTGACGTCGCGGACCCGGTCCCGGTCCACGGTGCGGCGGGGGCCGCGGTCCCGGTCGTGGAAGTAGTGGCTGCGCATCAGCAGCCGACCGGAGTCACCCAGCGCCTCGACGAACCGGTCCGGGTCGAACGGTGGCCGATAGCCGGGCAGATGCTCGCGGTGCGTCGGGGCGTACAGCACCACCTGCTCGTCGGGGTCGAGGCCGAACTCGGCGCGCAGCCGGCGCACCTCGTCGGGGCCGGCGTTGACCAGTCGGTCGTTGCGCGGGTAGCCGACCTCGAGGGTGGTGTACGAGGCCGGGTACGCCCGGTCCCACATCTGGGTGGAGAAGCTGTTCGCGCTGACGCTGTAGTCCCAGCGGTCCACCCGGCGCAGCAGACCGGCGAAGTCCATCGCGCCGGCGCCGATCGGGTAGCGCTGCTGGTCCAGCCCCATCACCTTGACGGGCGTGCCGTGGTGGGTCTGCACGTGCACCTGCTCCGGCCGCTTGCGGACGAAGTCCGGGAAGTTGACGTTGTTGACCAGCCAACGGGCCCGGGCCAGCGCCCGGTAGTAGGCCGGGGTGCCGGCGACCACGTACTCCGCCCCGTCCGGCACGGTGTCCACCCGGTCCCGGCGCACGATCCACACCCCACGCACCCCGGGAGCCAGCCGGCGGGCCACCTCGTAGATCGCCGCCGGATTGCAGGCGTACCCCCGGTACCAGTAGGCCGCGTACACCGCGAGCGTCGGATCCACCGGCCGGCGCAGCTCCGCCCGGTAGTACTCGCGCAGCAGTCCGTCGCGGGCCAGCCGGGCGCCGCGCCGTGCGGCCGGCCCGACCCGACGGCGGGCGGTACGGGTCTTTCGACGAGTGGTGTCGCGGGCCCGGCTCGCTGCCCGCAACGCGCTGAACGTCCGCCAGCGGCCGGTGGCGGCCAGCCGGTGTTTGATCCCCTCGACCCCGCCCGGTGCCGGGTATCCGCCGCTGGGCAGCCAGCGCGCGTAGTCGGCGGTGATCTGTGTGAAGAAGGCGGGCCGCAGTTCCGGGGCGATCCGCTGGCCGTTGCCGAGCACGGTCAGGTAGTGCCAGATCATCCGCTCGAAGACCGCCGGCCGCAGGGCGTCCACCGCCGGCCCCCACGCGTCCATGAGGTGGAAGACCCGGTGCCACTGCGGGAACACCTCGAAGTGCCGGTCACCCCTGGTCCGGGTGATCGCGCCGGCCCGGCGCTGCCGGTAGTTGACGCAGACCCGATCGAGTACGCCGATCCGCTGCGCCGCCATCAGCACCGGGTAGCTGAACGAGACATCCTCGTACCAGCCGGGCTGGAAGCGCAGCCCCAGGTCGACGAGGAACTCCCGGCGTACCAGCCGGTTCCACGCGGTGTGCAGCAGCCGCATCGCCTCCGGCCGGTCCCGCAGCCGGAAGGTTGCCGCACCGGGCGACTCCGGGAAGACCTCCGCCATCGCGCTGCGAGTGGCGCTGTCGTTCCAGTGCGTACGGACGTGGTCGACCAGCAGCACGTCCGGCCGGGTGACGCGCAACCGTTCGGCGACCTCCGGCAGGCACTCCGGCGCCAGCCAGTCGTCGCCGTCGAGGAACCAGACGTACTCCCCGACGGCCCGGTCCAGCCCGATGTTGCGGGCCGGACCGAGACCGACGTTCTCCGGCAGCCGGACCGACCGGACCCGCTGGTCGCGGGCCGCGTACTCGTCGATGATCTCCCCGCTGGAGTCCGGCGAGCAGTCGTCGACCGCGATCACCTCGAGGTCGGTCTCCGGCTGGCCGAGGATCGAGTCCAGGCACTCGCGCAGGTATCCCTGCACCCGGAAGGCCGGCACCACGAAACTGATCAGGGCCATCCGGCCGTCCCTCCGTCAGTGCGGCGCGACACCTCCCACCGGCGCGGCCGACGCCCGCGCGCTACGAGCCGGACGCACGAACCAGGCCAGGACGACGCTCACCACAAAAACCACGAGAAGGTACGTACCGAGTGTAGCCATGCCGATACTCACGATTCCGGCAATCGCGGCGAGGGCCAGCAGCACCGAACGTCCCTCCCAGCCCAGCGTGGCCGGGTGCAACGGAGGCGCTGCCTGCCGCTTCTCCAGCCGTGCGGTCAGGTCGTAGTGGTGCACGGTGAGCACGAAGACGTACCCGAAGATCAGCCACCCCGGCGCGCCGCCTACGACCCCGACCGCGATCGCGAACAGGTACTCGGCGGCCCGCAGCGCCGCGGGCACCAGCCAGTCCAGCGGGCCGTTGTGCGCGGCCCCGGCGCCCAGGCCACCGACCAGCAGCACCAGCAACGCCACCGGCACCGTCCAGCGCAGCCCGTCGGGCGCGTCGCCCAGCAACGCCGCGACCAGCAGTACCGCCGCACCGAGCGCGGCGATCACCGCCAGGGTGAGCGGCCCCATCCGGCGTACCACCGGCAGCCGGCGGGCCAGCGGGCCGTCGTCGCGGTGCAGCGTGGCATCGACCGTGTCCAGCACCGGCACCCACATCCAGCGGGCCCGCAGCGTACGCAGCGCCCCGGTGTACGCGAACGCCAGCACGCCCCACACCAGCACCGCGATCAGACTGACCAGTGGGTTGAACAGCGCCACGCTCAGCGCGATCAGCGCCCACCGCTCACCGATCGGAAAGACCACGGTCCGCTTCAGCCAGTACGACAGCGAGCCGGTGTCCGCCTGCACCCGCGTCGACGCCGCGTTGAGCCGGTCGCCGATCCCGCCGGTGGCACCCGTCGCCGACCGGGGCCGGCGAGCCGCCTCGTCGTGCAGCACCCCGTACCAGGTGTCGGTCATGTGCCGGACGGTCTGCAAGGTCATCGCGGCGATCGCCAGCGCCCAGCCGTTGCCCAGGCCGGCGTGGCTCACGCCGAAGCCCAGCCCGGCGTAGACCAGGTATTCCTTGGCCCGGTCCGCCATCGTGTCCAGCCAGCCACCCCAGGCGCTGAAGTGCCGGGTGTAGCGGGCCAACTGGCCGTCCACGCAGTCCAGCACGAACCCGAGGTAGAGCAGCACCGCGCCGCTGACCAGCGCGAGCCGACCCCCGACCCCGAACAGCACCGCGGCGGCCAGCGCGAAGAGCACCGAGATCACCGTGACCCCGGTCGGGGTGAGCCGGAGCCGGGCCGCCAACCGCACCACGTACGGCGACCAGGTGCTGACGAAGTAGGTGGAGAAGAAGTCGTCCTTCTCCTTCACCGCCAGCCGCAGCTCGGCCCGGTCCTCGTCGACCGCGGTGACCGCGGCCTCGGCGGCGGCCAGCCCGGCCGCGTCGTCGACCCGGTGCGCGACGAGCAGACGTACCCGCTGGGCGAAGATCAGGGTGCCGAGCGCGGCGAGACCCGCGACGAGCCGGTCCACGGCGGACCCGGGGCCGCCGGCCGCGGCCGGCGCGAGACGCCCGGCCGGCCCGGCGTCGGTGGGCCCGAACGGGGCGACCTCCCCGGCCGGGCCGAGGGGGGTGGCGATCGGCAGTACGCCGACCGCGGCGGCCCGGGCGGCGGCGGCCAGCGTCGGCAGGTCACTCACGCCGACCCGCAGCGCGCCGCCGAACACCCCGGTGGCGTCGCCGTCCAGGGCGTCCACCGCGCCGGCGTCGACCACCTGGCCGCGTTCCTCCCGCACGGCGGTCCGCCCGGGCACCGGCGGGTCGGTGAGCACCAGCGCCACCGTCGGTCCCACCGGGCTGGTGGCCAGGTGCCGCAGCACGGCGGTGTGCGCGACCAGGTCGGTGCCGGTGACCAGCAGCGGGCCGGTGGCGGTGTCCGCCAGCGCGGCCAGCTCGTCCAGGCCGGCGACGAACCGCACCTCGTCCGCCCCGGCCTTCTGCAGCTGGGCGGCGAGCCGGTCGGCCAGCGGCTCGCCGGTCGCGGTGGTCAGGCCCGCCGCGGGCGTCCCGGCGGCGAGCACGATCGCGAGCGTCACCGCGGGACCGCGGCGTGGTACGCGTCGAGCGCCTCGGCGATGGTGCCGTCGAGCATCAACCGGCCCGCGTCGAGGTACATCCCCCGACGGCAGAACCGGGTCAGGTCCTTTTCGTTGTGTGACACCAGCACCAAGGTGCGCCCCTCCCCGAGCAGACGATCAATCGTCGCGTAACACTTCTTGCGGAACTCCGCGTCCCCGACCGCGGTCACCTCGTCCATCAGCAGGATCGGGTGCGGCAGGTGCGAGATGATCGCGAAGCCGAGCCGCACCTTCATCCCCGACGAGTAGTGCCGCACCGACGTGTCGATGGCCCGTTCCACCTGCTCACCGGCGAACTCGACGATCTCGTCGAAGTGCCGCTTCAGATAGCCCGTCGACAGCCCGTGCAGCCCACCGACCAGGTGCAGGTTCTCCCGCCCGGTCAGGTCGTTGGAGAAACCGGCGGAGAGCTCCAGCAGCGGGGCCACCGCCCCGTGCACCCGGATGCTGCCCTCGTCCGGAATGAGCACTCCGGCGATCAACCGCAGCAGGGTGCTCTTGCCGGTGCCGTTCCGGCCGATCACCCCGACCGTCTCGCCCGGCTCGACGGTGAACGACACGTCGCGCAACGGCCAGAACTGGCCGGGCAGGGCACCCCGCCCGCCCCGGTGGATGAACAGCTCCCGCAGCCGCAGTTGCCGGCGGCGGTTGCGGACGAACCGGATGCCCAGGCCGTCCGCCTCGATGATCGGCGCGGCCATGTCAGAGTTCCTTGAGCACGGCGGGTTCCAACCGGCGGAACGACCACCAGCCGGCGGCCAGCACCAGCACGCTGCCCACGACCGTGGTCACGAGGAGCCGGACGCCCGGGAACTCGTCCGGGTACCAGATCGCGTGGTGCAGTTGGAAGATCCCGACCAGCGGGTTCAGCTCGTACGCCACCTTCAGCCAGCCCGGCAGCCCGGATTCCTGGACCAGGCTGAGCGGGTAGATGATCGGAGTGGCGTAGAAGAGCACCCGGATGATCAGCCGCATGAACCGCTCCACGTCACGCATCAGCACGTTCCACGCGGACAGCAGGAGGGCCAGGCCGGTCAGCAGCACCGCCTGGACGGCGACCGCGAGCGGCAGGGAGAGCAGCGACCAGCCGGGATGGATCCGGCCGTGCGCCGCGTAGATCACCGCGATGGCGATCAGGATCGGCAGACCGGCCGCGTACTCGGCGAACCGGCCGGTGACCCGGCCGATCGGGAAGACCTGACGCGGCACGTTCATCGTGGTGATCAGCCGGGACTGGCCGGTCAGCGCGTTGGTCGCCTCACTCAGCGCCGAACTGGTCCACATCCAGGCGAAGATCCCCGTGATCAGGAACAGCGGATACGACCCGGCCGCCTCGCCGAGGTGCCGCCCGGTGTCCCGCGAGTAGAGCACGCCGAAGACGAACCAGTAGATGGCGCCCATGCCGAGCGGCTCGATCAACGACCACAGGTAACCCAGCACCGACTGCTGGTACTTGACCGCCAGGTCCCGTCTGACCAGGATGCGCAGCGAGTTGCGGTGCGACCACAACGCCGCGACGCCAGAGGTCACCGCTGCCTCCCGCCTCCTGAAACGGACGACAGGTTAGCAGTCGGTGAACGAATGCCCCGAATCGGCCGGACTCAGCACTCGATCACGTTGACGGCCAGACCGCCCCGCGCCGTCTCCTTGTACTTGACCTTCATGTCGGCGCCCGTCTCCCGCATCGTCTTGATGACCTTGTCCAGCGACACCTTGTGCACACCGTCGCCGCGCAGCGCCAGCCGGGAGGCCGTGATCGCCTTGATGCTAGCCACCGCGTTCCGCTCGATGCAGGGGATCTGCACCAGGCCACCCACCGGGTCGCAGGTCAACCCGAGGTTGTGCTCCATTCCGATCTCGGCGGCGTTCTCCACCTGCTCCGGGGTGCCGCCGAGCGCCTCGGCGAGCCCCGCCGCGGCCATCGAACAGGCCGAACCCACCTCACCCTGGCAGCCCACCTCCGCGCCGGAGATCGAGGCGTTCTCCTTGAACAGCACGCCGATCGCGCCGGCCGCCAGCAGGAACCGCACCACGCCGTCGTCATCGGCGTTCTCGATGAACCGGGTGTAGTAGTGCAGCACCGCCGGGATGATCCCCGCCGCGCCGTTGGTCGGCGCGGTGACCACCCGGCCGCCGGCCGCGTTCTCCTCGTTCACCGCCAGGGCGAACAGCGTCACCCAGTCCATCGCGCGCAGCGGATCGGTGGTCGCCGTGTCCGCCTCCAGGCTGCGCCGCAGCTCCGCCGCGCGCCGCCGGACCTTCAACCCACCCGGGAGTACGCCGTCCCGCTCACAGCCGCGCTCCACGCACTCCCGCATCACCCGCCAGATCTCCAGCAGGCCGGCCCGGATCTCCGCCTCACTGCGCCAGGAGAGCTCGTTGGCCAGCATCACCTCGCTGATCGAGAGGCCGGTGGCGGTGGTCACCTCCAGCAGCTGCGCACCGGTCAGGAAGGGGTACCGGACGCGTGTGCTGTCCGGCTTGATCCGGTCCGCGCCGGCCGCCGCCTCGTCCACCACGAAGCCGCCACCAACCGAGTAGTAGGTGCGGGTGCGCACCTCAGCCCCGGTCCGGTCGTACGCCGCGAAGGTCATCCCGTTCGGGTGGTACGGCAGCGACCGACGGCGGTGCAGCGTCAGGTCCCGGTCGGGATCGAAGTCGATCTCGTGCGCGTCCAGCAGGCTGATCCGCCGCTCCGCCCGGATCCGCTCGACCCGGGGGCCGACGGTGTCCGTGTCGACCGTCTCCGGCGCCTCGCCGGCCAGCCCGAGCAGCACCGCCCGGTCGCTGCCGTGGCCGTGCCCGGTGGCGCCGAGCGAGCCGAACAGTTCGGCCTGCACCCGCGCGGTGTCGGCGAGCAGCCCGTCGGCCTTGAGCCCGGCCACGAAGGTACGCGCGGCCCGCATCGGGCCCACCGTGTGCGAGCTGGACGGCCCGATGCCGACACTGAAGAGGTCGAAAACACTGATCATGGCTGCGCTTCCTCGCCGTCGTCCCGTGGTGCGGGATCCGGCCCGGTCGTGGCCACCTGATCCGGCGGCCCCGCTCGTGGCCGCCCGGTCGGGTGGCCGCCGGTCACCCGGGGTGTGGGTGCCCGACCAGCCAGCCTACCCGTCCAGTTCAGGCCCTACCCGGCCACCGGGACGTGGACACCTCCCCGCCACCTCCGCGCCACCTGCCCCGCCGCGCTCCCACGCTGGCGTCCGCGTCGGCGTGCTTTCCAGGAGGCGTCGGAGTGGGGCCGCACGGGTAAGTACCTACGGGTCCACGGGTTGTCGATCCTCCTCTGGACCGAGGGAGAGGTGGCCGTCCCTTTCTACCGTGGATTGCAGACGCGGCGTACCGCCGCAGAGTGGGAGTACGACGATGAGTCGCAAACTGGTTCGGCCCCGCCAGGGGCGCATGATCGCCGGTGTCTGCGCCGGCCTCGGTCAGCGGTTCGGCATGTCCGCCGGGATGGTCCGGCTGCTGTTCCTGCTGTCGCTGCTGCTGCCCGGCACCCAGGTGATCGTCTACCTGGTCCTCTGGCTCCTCATGCCGAACGAGGACCGCTACCTCGCCTCCACCGCGCACTGACCCTTCCCCTGCGGGAAACCGCGCGGCGTGCGGCAGCAACGTCAGCGATTCTGCTGCCGCGCGCCCGCCGGAGGCACCAACATCCCTGAAGGTGCGCGGATCTTGCGCGGGAACGGAGCGCAAGGCGGTGCGGCGGGTTTCAGACGGAAGCGCCCGCCTCGACGGTTGTCGGGGCGGGCGCTTCGGCGTGCGGGGGTACGCGGGTCAGGGAGCCGTGTAGGTGACGGTGACCTGCGTGTAGCCGAGGGAGCGCAGCAGCCCCTCCAGCATCTTGCGGGTGTTCTCCTCGGCCCGGGCGGAGAGCCCGCTGTCCCGGGCGGCGGCGGTGATCCGTTCCTCGGCGAGCTGGTAGACCTGCTGCTGCCGGTTGGGATCGTTGCCGACCAGGTCACCGAGCCGGTTGAGCAGACCGCGCTGCTCGGCGAAGACGTAGCTCTTCTCCAGGTCGAGGTTGGTCTGGCCGAGCTGCGGCGCGGGCAGCTTGATCTCGACCGAGGTGCCGTCGGCGGACTCGACGACGGCGCCCTCACCGATCTTGCCGAAGTCGACGTACGCCTCGACGCTGCCCGCCCCGACGAACAGGGTGCGTTCGTTGAGCAGGAAGTCCGGAACGTTGCGCCGGTCGTTCTGGGTGTCGACCACGACCTGGAAGTTGCCCTCGGCGGCCACGTAGCGGCTGAGGTCCTGAATCGACTTCAGCAGCGGCGGCTGGCTGCGGTCGGTCTGCTCCTTGGCGAAGGGGTTGCGGAAGTCCGGCAGGATGCCGGTCGCCTGCACGCCGAGCAGCACCACCACGGCCAGCGCGGCGGCCCCGAGCAGCACGAGCAGGCCACGGGCCGGCCCACCGGCGCCACCGGTCGTCGGGCCGCCCGAGCCGCCCGGCGTGTCCGCCGTCGGCTCGGGTGTGGCTGCCGACCGCTCCTTGAGATCGTCGCCGGTCGGATAACCGGGGAACTCCCTCGTGGGCTCGTTGATGCCAGCGTCGCGGACCATCACGCTCACCGTCCTCGTCAGACACGTCGTCTGTCATTGACGGTACGGCCCCCGTACGACAGCCGCGCGTCGAGCGGCCGGAAAGCGTAAACGGGCAGGTCAGGCGAAGGCGGAGAGGCCGGTGAGCCGCTGTCCGACGACGAGCTGGTGGATCTCCGAGGTGCCCTCGTACGTCAGCACGCTCTCCAGGTTGTTCGCGTGCCGCATCACCGGGTACTCCCCGGAGACGCCGTTGGCGCCGAGGATGGTGCGGCACTGCCGGGCGATGGCCAGGGCCTCCCGCACGTTGTTCAACTTGCCCACGCTGACCTGCTCGGGTCGCAGCCGGCCGGCGTCGGCGAGGCGGCCCAGGTGCAGCGCGAGCAGTTGGCCCTTCACCAGCTCGACGGCCATGTCGGCGAGCTTCGCCTGGGTGAGCTGGAAACCGGCCAGCGGGCGGCCGAACTGGGTGCGGGTGGTGGCGTACGTCAACGCGGTCTCCAGGCAGTCCCGGGCGGCGCCGACCGAGCCCCAGACGATGCCGTACCGCGCTTCGGTGAGGCAGCTCAGCGGGGCCTTGAGCCCGACCGCCTCGGGCAGTTGGGCGTCCGCCGGAAGCCGGACGTCGTCCAGCACGATCTCGCCGGTCACCGACGCGCGCAGCGACATCTTGCGGCGGATCTCGCGGGCCGTGACACCGGGCGTGTCCATGGGTACGACGAAACCCCGCACGCCCTCGTCGGTGCGCGCCCAGATCACCGCCACATCGGCGATCGGCGCGTTGGTGATCCACATCTTGCCGCCGGTGAGGACCCAGTCGTCGCCGCTACGGCGGGCCCGGGTGGCCATCGACGCCGGGTCGGAGCCGTGGTCCGGCTCGGTCAGGCCGAAGCAGCCGATCGCCTCGCCGGTCGCCATCGACGGCAGCCAGCGCTGCTTCTGCTCCTCGCTGCCGTAGCGCCAGATGGCGTACATGGCCAGGGAGCCCTGCACGGAGACCAGTGAGCGGACGCCGGAGTCGCCGGCCTCCAACTCCTGGCAGGCCAGCCCGTACGCGACCGCGGAGGCGCCGGCACAGCCGTACCCGGTCAGGTGCATGCCGAGCAGCCCGAGCTTGCCGAACTCCCGGGCCAGCTCGCGGGCCGGCACCCGGCCCTCCTCGTACCAGTCGGCGACGTGCGGGCGTACCCGGTCGTCGATGAGCTGGCGTACGACGTCGCGGATCTGCCGCTCCTCCTCGGTGAGCGACGGGTCCAGGTCGAGCAGGTCCAGCGGAGCGGTCATGCACGCCACCCTAACGAAGGCTCAGCGCGCGAAAGAAGGGCTCGTCACTCGATCGGTTCGGAGAGCACCAGCACCCGGGCGTGGATCTGGTTGCGCTGCTGCAGGGCGGCGCGCAGGGCCCGGTGCAGGCCGTCCTCCAGGTAGAGACCGCCGTTCCACTGCACCACGTGCGGGAAGAGGTCGCCGTAGAAGGTGGAATCCTCGGCGAGCAGCTTGTCGAGCGCCAGCTCACGCTTGGTGGTGATCAACTGGTCCAGGCGCAGGGGTCGCGGCGGGATCTCCGCCCACTGCTTGAGCGTCAGATTGTGCTCCGGATAGGGACGCCCGTCCCGGACCGCTCTGAAGATCACGACGGCACGCTCCCCTCCCCGTGGCCGAGCCGACCGGCGGCGCCGAGCCGGGTCGCGGCGGGCACCGCGCGGCGCGGTACCGATGACGCGTGCCAGCCTAGCCGCCCAGCGCACACCACGTTCTGCTCCCTGATGTCAGTTTCGCTACCGCGCGTCCGATCCCCAACCGGACGAACGGGACGGCGCACTCAACTCCACCGGCCGCGCCGCACCACCTCGTCCACCGGACGACGGCCTCGGCGCAGCGACGGTGACCTATGGTCGGGTGCGCGGTAACCGATTGTGATGGCACCGACGGGTCGGTGGTCGGTCGGCACGCCGAACGCGTCCCGGTAAGCGGCCAGCCGCTGGGGCGGGATGCCGAAGAAACACGCCCCCAGCCCCTCGTCCACCGCGGTGAGCAACATCAGCAGCGCGGCGAACCCGGTGTCCACGTACCAGTAGGGCACCGGCCAGCGATCGGTGGACCGGTCCGTCCAGCCCTTGTCCGGCTCCGCGTACCGCTGGAGGTAGGCCGACTCGTTGGCGTGCGGCACCACGATCAGCGGTGCCCGGCGCATCCCGGCCAGCCACCGCTCCCGCCCGCCGCCGTCCGGGGTGGTGGCGGCCCAGAACCGCTCGCGGTCGGCCGCCTCCTCCAGCACGAGGAAGCCCCAGCCCTGCGCGAACCCGGCCGACGGGGCGCGTACCGCGTGGTCGAGCAGCCGGTCCACCACGTCGGGCGGGACCGGGCGGTCCGGGTCGTAGTTGCGCACCATCCGTCGACGCCGGACGACCTCGGCGAACTCCATCCCGCTCTCCCCGCCGGCCCGGCTCAGGCCCCGGGGCGGATGCCCCAGGCGCCCCGCCAGGTCGTGCCCGGCTTGAGCGTGAGCACGTCCTTGCCCGAGCGGAACGCGTCCGGCGGGCAGGTCATCGGCTCGATGGCCACCGAGCGGCGATGCCGTTCGCCGGTGAGCGCGTCCCCGGTGAACACCTGCCACCAACCGAACTCCTGGTCCGCCCAGATGCGCACACCGGACGTGCCGTCCGGCGTGGCCAGGCTCACCGACGAGCCGCCGTCGGCGTCGGCGATCACCTGGCCGAAGCAGAGGTCCAGCTGGGCGCGGCCGATGCGGCGCGGGCTGGTCCAGTCGTACTCGGTGCCCGCCACCGGGGTCGCGCCGACCGGCAGCAGCCGCCCGTCCACCAGCAGCCGGGTACGCGTCGGCAGCCGCATGACCAGGTCGTCCACCGCGACGCCCGGCAGTTGCAGGTACGGGTGCACGGAGAAGCCGAACGGCGCCGCCGCACCGCCGGTGTTGGTCACCTCGTGCTCGGCGCGCAGCCCGCCCGGGCCGACGCTCCACCGGCTGCGCAGCCGCAGCGGCCACGGGTAGCCGGGCTGCGGCGGCAGGTCGTAGCCGACCGTCACCGCGTCCGCCGACTGCTCCAGCAACTGCCACGGCACCCAGTTGACCAGCCCGTGGATGGCCACGTGCCGCTCCGGCTCGGTCAGCGGGAGCTGGTGCGTCCGGTCCCCGAACGCGTAGCGGCCGTCGCGGATCCGGTTCGGCCACGGCGCCAGCACCTGTCCGGCGCAGCCGGGGCACACCTCGTCGGCCCGGTACCCGTCGAGCAGGTCGACACCGTCGTGCCGGTACGTCCGCAGCCCGCCGCCCACCTCCACGATGACGGCCTCGTGGCCGGCGGCGGAGATGGTCCACTGGGCGCCGGAGAAGGGGCGCTGGTCGGGGCTGTCCATGTCGGCGACCCTAACCGGTCAGCTCCGGTCACCGCTCGACGCCGCCGCCCGGTAGCGCAGCAGCGCCGGGAAGGCGGCCGCGAGCACCACGACGAGGACCGCCGAGGCGATTCCGCCGGCCACCCACGCCACCCCGCCACCGAATCCGGCGGCCATGGTGCCGGCCCGCAGGTCGCCCAACCGCGGGCCGCCGGCCACCACGACGGTGTTCACCCCCTGCAACCGGCCGCGCATCCGATCCGGCGCGTAGATCAGCAGCATCGACTGGCGCAGCACCGAGCTGACCAGGTCGGCGGCACCGGCCACGGCCAGCAGGGCGATCATCAGCCAGAGCTGACGGGCCAGGCCGGCCGCCGCGATCGCCACCCCCCAGCCGACCACCGCCAGCACCAGCCCGAGCCCCTGCCGGCGAAGTCGGCCGATCCAGCCGGAGGTGAGCCCGCCGATCATCGAGCCGATCGCGATGGCGCTGTAGAGCCAGCCGACCGCGGCGGGATTGCCGAACCGCTCGGTGGCGATCTCCGGGAAGAGCGCCCGGGGCATGGCCAGGATCATCGCGATCAGGTCCACCCCGAACGAGAGCAGCAGCACCGGCGTGGTGGCCAGGTAGCGGAACCCGTCGATGACGCTGCTCAGGCCGGCCCGACGCGGGCCGTTCTCGGTCTCCGGGTCCGGTTCGGGCGGCATCGCCGGCAACCGCCAGGTCGCCCAGAACGAGGCGCCGAACAGCACCGCGTCCACCGCGTACGCGATCGGCAGTCCCACGTCGGTGCGCCAGATCGCGAAGATCAGCCCGGCGGCGAGCGGTCCGAAGACCGAGGTGGCGGTGAAGGTGGTGAAGTTCAACGTGCTCGCGGCCGGCACCAGCTCGTCCGGGACCAACCGGGGCAGGATCGCGCTGCGGGTCGGCGAGGTGATCGCGAAGGCGGTCGACTGCAACGCCACGAGCAGCAGCAGGAGCAGCGGGCTACCGAGCCCGAGCAGGGCGTGCGCCAGCAGCGCCACCGTCGACGCCCAGAGCAGCACCCCGCCGCCGAGCAGCACCCGACGCCGGTCCCGGGCATCGGCGACCGCACCGCCCCACAGGCCGAACACCAGCAGCGGCAGGAAGCCCGCCACACCGAGCAGGCCGACCCAGAACGATCCCTTGGTCAGCCCGAACATCTCCACCGGAACGGCCACCGCGGTGAACTGGAAGCCGAACATCGCCACGCTGTTGCCGAACCACACCCTCCGGTACGCCGGCACGCGAAGCGGACGCAGATCGATCGCCCAGCGGCGCGCTCCACGCGGCCGGGCCTCCTGCACACCCGTCACGGCGCCAGCCGCTCGACGGTCCAGCCGCCCTCGTCGAGCAGACGGAAGCGCAGCCGGTCGTGCAACCGCCCGGCCCGGCCCTGCCAGAACTCCACCGTGTCGGGCCGGACCCGCAGCCCGCCCCAGTGCGGCGGAACCGGGATCACGGACTCGCCGTCGAACCGCTCGGCCGCCGCCCGGTAGCTCTCCTCCAGCGCCGCCCGGTCCGGCACGACCTGCGACTGCGGGCTGGCCCAGGCGCCCAGCTGGGAGCCGCGCGGGCGGCTGGCGAAGTACGCCTCGGCCACCGCCCGGTCGACCGGGGCGATCCGCCCGGCGACCACCACCTGACGCTGCATCGGGAACCACGGGAAGACCAGGCTGGCGTACGGGTTCGCGGACGCCTCGACGCCCTTGCGCGAGAGGTGGTTGGTGAAGAAGACGAAGCCGTCCGGGTCGTACCCCTTCAGCAGCACCGTCCGCCCGCTCGGCCGGCCGGCGGCGTCGGCGGTGCCCACCACCATCGCGTTGGGTTCGGGTAGCCCGAAGGCCACCGCGTCGCCGAACCAGCGGTCGAACTGGCTGTGCCAGTCAGCGGCCAGGTCAGCCTCGGTCAGGCCCAGGTCCGCGGCGTACTCGTTACGCATCGCGGCCGGGGCCGGTGTGTCGCCCGTCACGTTCGCACTCCTTCTCGGCGGCCCCGACGGCGCCCTCCCGCGCTGGCCAGACCGCAGCGCCCAGTCTTGCCGAGCGGCGCGGAGAATGCGCGTCCGGGGATGTCGTGTGCAGCACAGTCGCAGCGGGTCGCGTATCCGGTTACTCAGCAGGCAAGATGTTCCGAACACATCCCTGAGGGTCGCCTAAGGCGCTCGGCCGACCGGGCCGGATGAGCTGATCGGGCGCACCGAGCAGATCCAGGAGAGCGACATGGCCGATTTCAAACCCGGACTGGAGGGCGTTGTCGCCTTCGAGACCGAGATCGCCGAACCTGACCGTGAGGGTGGCGCGCTGCGCTATCGCGGGGTCGACATCGAGGATCTGATCGGCCAGGTCTCGTTCGGCAATGTGTGGGCCCTGCTGGTCGACGGCCGGTTCGGGCCGGGCCTGCCGCCGGCGGAGCCGTTCCCGGTGCCGGTGCACTCCGGCGACATCCGGGTGGACGTGCAGTCCGCGGTCGCCATGCTGGCCCCGTACTGGGGGCTGAACCAGCTGCTGGACATCTCGGACGAGCAGGCCCGCGAGGACCTCGCCCGGGTCTCGGTGACCGCGCTCTCCTTCGTCGCCCAGTCCGCCCGGGGCCTCGGCCTGCCGGCGGTGCCGCAGAAGGAGATCGACAAGGCGCAGACCATCGTCGAGCGGTTCATGAAGCGCTGGCGGGGCGAGCCCGACCCGCGGCACGTCAAGGCCGTCGACGCGTACTTCATCTCGGCCGCCGAGCACGGCCTGAACGCCTCCACCTTCACCGCCCGCATCGTCGCCTCCACCGGGGCGGACGCGGCGGCCTGCATCTCCTCCGGCATCGGCGCCCTCTCCGGCCCGCTGCACGGCGGCGCGCCGTCCCGGGTGCTCAGCATGCTGGAGGCGGTGGAGCGCAGCGGGGACGCCGAGGGCTACGTCAAGGGCGTGCTGGACCGCGGCGAGCGGCTGATGGGCTTCGGCCACCGGGTCTACCGGGCGGAGGACCCGCGCGCCCGTGTGCTCCGGCGTACCGCCAAGGAGCTGGGCGCCCCGCGCTTCGAGATCGCCGAGGCGCTGGAGAAGGCGGCGCTGGCCGAGTTGCAGGCCCGCCGCCCGGACCGGGTGCTGGCGACCAACGTCGAGTTCTGGTCGGCCGTCGTGCTGGACTTCGCCGAGGTGCCGGCGCACATGTTCACCTCGATGTTCACCTGCGCCCGGATGGGCGGCTGGAGCGCGCACATCCTGGAGCAGAAGCGCCTGCAGCGACTGGTCCGCCCGTCCGCCCGCTACGTCGGCCCGGCCAGCCGCAAGCCCAGCGACGTCGAGGGCTGGGGCGCCATCCCGCACGGCGTCTGAGCTGTACGAAAGGGCCCCTTCCCAACGCCTCCCGCGTTGGAAGGGGCCCTTTTGACTACGCCCCGACCGGCGAGGCCGGGTGTGGCGAAGGACTCAGGTCGGCCCTCGGGACCCCGACTTCCACCGCCCGGCCCGGGTGCGAGGATGGGGGTCGGCAGTGTCGCCGGATCGCCGGTACGGATCCCGGCCCGCCGTGCGCCCGCGTACGCGCCCGCCGCCGGTCCGCACCGGGCCCCGCCCTCGCCCATGCGGAAGGACCTTCAACACCGTGGCTGACGCACCGCTCATCCGGATTCCCGACGAGATCAAGCCCGCCGACGGACGCTTCGGCTGCGGCCCGTCCAAGGTCCGTCCGGCGGCCGTGTCCGCACTTGCCGAGGTGGCCACCAGCTACCTGGGCACCTCGCACCGGCAGAAGACGGTCCGCGACCAGGTGGCCCGGCTGCGTACCGGTATCGCCGAGTTCTTCTCCCTGCCCGAGGGCTACGAGGTGGTGATCGGCAACGGCGGCACCACCGCGTTCTGGGAGGTCGCCACCTTCGGCCTCATCCGGGATCGGGCGCAGTTCGCCAGCTTCGGTGAGTTCGGCGCCAAGTTCGCCAAGTCGGTCAAGGACGCCCCGTTCCTGGGCGAGCCGACCATCCGCAAGGCCGACGCGGGCAGCGCGCCGACGCTGGTCGCCGAGGGCGGCGTGGACGTCTACGCGACGCCGCAGAACGAGACCTCGACCGGCGTGGCCGTGCCGATCAGCCGGGTCGCCGGGGCGGACGAGGGCGCGCTCCTGCTGGTCGACGCCACGTCCGGCGCCGGCGGCCTGGAGGTCAACGTCGGCGAGACCGACGTCTACTACTTCGCGCCGCAGAAGTGCTTCGGCTCCGACGGCGGGCTCTGGCTGGCCCTGATGTCGCCGGCCGCGCTGGACCGGGCCGCCGAGATCAAGGCCTCGGGGCGGTACATCCCGGCCTTCCTCGACCTGGTCACGGCGATCGACAACTCGCGGTTGCAGCAGACCTACAACACCCCGGCGCTGGCCACCATCTTCCTGGCCGCCGAGCAGACCGACTGGATGAACGCGCAGGGCGGGCTGGCCTGGGCCGCGAAGCGCACCGCGGAGAGCGCCGCGACGGTGTACGGGTGGGCGGAACGGTCCACCGTGGCCACCCCGTTCGTCAGCGACCCCGTGCTGCGGTCCAACGTGGTCGCCACCATCGACCTCGTCGACGAGGTGGACGCCACCGCCGTCGCCAAGGCGCTGCGCGCCAACGGCATCGTGGACACCGAGCCGTACCGCAAGCTCGGGCGCAACCAACTGCGGGTGGCGCTGTTCCCGGCCATCGAGCCGGCCGACGTCGAGGCGTTGACCGCGTCCATCGACTACGTGGTCGAGCGCCTCTGAGAATCGTCACGGTCGGTGTCCGTCGGGGCCCCGGCGGACACCGACCGTGATCATCGTTGCAGCTCAGTCGCGACATGCGGGGTGTCGCTTCCCCCACCCCGAGGCAGATGCGCGTACGGTGGTCCGAGACGCCTGGGTGGCCGACTCGTGGCGTGCGGCCAGCGAAGCGGGACGGAGGCAACGCTATGCGCCCAGTACGCTTCGTCGCCCTCTCCGAGGACGGCCATGCTCTGGTTCTCGCCGACGAGGTCGGGCGGCTGCTCGCCCTGCCGATCGACGAGCGGATCGCCGGCGCGCTGCACGCCGAGCCGGGTGCTCCGCCGCTCGCGGTGGCGCCGACCGCCGCCGACCCGGTCCCCTCACTGTCCCCCCGGGACATCCAGGCCCGCATCCGTTCCGGTGAGTCCGCCGAGGACGTCGCCCGGATCGCCGGGGTGCCGGTCGACCGGGTCCTGCGCTACGCCGGCCCGGTGCTCCAGGAGCGGGCGATGCTCGCCCAGCACGCCCGCCGCACCCGGCTCAAGGGCGCGGAGAAGCCGACCCCGCTGGCCGAGGTGGTCAACGGCCGGCTGAGCCAGCACGGCATCGACACCGAGAAGATCTCCTGGGACGCGTACCGCCGCGACGACGGCACCTGGCGGATCATCGCCACCTGGCCGTCCGGCAAGGCCACCGCGCAGGCGATCTGGGATCTCGACAAGACCCGGCAGGCGGTCACCCCGCACGACGACATGGCGCAGTACCTGTGCGCCGAGCGGCCCACGCCCATCCTCGGCCAGGAGCCGGCGCCGGAGCGGGGCGGGCACGCTCTGCCCGGTCCGTCGCGCGGCGAGCCGAGTCGCGGTGGGCACGGGTTGCCGGCGGCGTCGGAGCACCCGCGTCCCGGGCGCGACCCGATCCGGGCCGGGCGGGACGCCCTGCTCGCCTCGCTGGACCGCCCGCTCGGCGCCTCGTCGGGCC